>JANTFU010000036.1 GCA_024763295.1 Anaerolineales bacterium | reverse complement strand
TTGAGTAGGTGAGCGGAGCGAAAAGCGTATCGAAACCACATATTTCGGCGATTTTTGCCAACTTGTTGGTTTCGATACGGCGAAAAGCATCGCCTACTCAACCAACGAACGCTTCTATGAAAAAAGGAAAAAAGGTCATGTGGTTAGATTTTATTTTTTGTTCCTTACTCTATGGGCATGTAAAATCTGCCGAGCCAAATTTTTGATGATTGGGGTTGTCAACGTAGAGGGAAACGCTAAAGTCGCCGCTGTGTGGGCAACCTGTCCAAAGTGTGGAAACATCGAGGGCGCCGCCGGAGGTGAATTCAAGCTCTTCGGTGGAGGTTTGTATGTCTGCGTGTCCGCTTTCGCTGATAATCCAGTAGTATGTAATTTTGCCTGCACGGCTGGCGCTGACGGAGGCGGCAAAAGCGGCACCGCGTCCAGCAACATAGTAGGCGTCTAAATCTTTGACGCTGGTGACGGCAAAGGTTGGATCAACGACTTTGATTTGCACATAGACCTTTGCAAATAAGACGCCTGCGTTGTTGCGGATTTGCCAGTTGCCAGTATAGGTGCCGGGGGCGCTTGGCGCAACCAGATCGACTGAGAGATCGACTTGATCGCCGGGAGCGACGCTGCCCATCAGCAATTGGGGCGATGCGCCCCCCATCCGTTCACCGGAGTCGAAAACGAGAGCGTAGTCTGCTGTCCAGGTGCAGTCGCCGATGTTACGCACGCGCCAAATTTTTGTAAAGCTCTCACCTGCGGTGAATTCTGTCCCATCCGGGATGGTGACATCGGTGACGAATTTGGCTTTGTCGCATTGATCGTCGACGGTCGCGGTTGCCGGGGGCAAGGTGGAACTTAGCGTGGGCGCGGACGTGACCGTGGGCTGGAAAAGTGCCGGTGCAGGCGTAGATGTTCTCTGTGCAGCGGCTTCGGCAGCTTGGGTCAGTTGCACGGATGCGGTCTCTGCCGCAGCGGTGAACACCGCGTTTGGGTCAGGCGTAGGGACATTTCCGTTTGGTAGGTTGCAAGCAGAGAGCAATAGTGCGCCCAGCAAGAGCCAGAGCAGGGGGTGTTTGGATGACATGATTTCTCCTTCTTGGAAGAATTGAAAATATAGAAGGCGTGCATTGCAGTAGCGAAGCGGTTGCATTACACGGCGGGTCTCGTAAGCCCGATTGGTTTGAAAAACCGATTTACAACGCACTTTTCAGTGCGATGCAAATCTATCGCCTTCAATTTTACATGATATGCTCAGAAAAAAAAGACACCCCTTGGTGGGGGTGTCTTATCGAAATAACGGGGAAAACGGTGCTTACTCTTCGTCGGGATTAGAGCCTGCCATCCACAGACCAAGTTTTTCGCGGGTGGCGTCCTTCGCATCGATGACGGTGACGATTTTACCGCGGAACATGACCGCGATCCGATCGGCGAGCGAGAGAATTTCATCCAGTTCCGCAGAGACGACAATCACACCCACGCCTTCGTCGCGCATTTTGACAATCTCTTTGTGGATATATTCGATGGAGCCAACATCCAGTCCGCGCGTGGGTTGGTTGGCAACGAGAACTTTGAGCGGACGACTGAACTCGCGTCCCACGATGACTTTTTGCTGGTTGCCGCCCGACAAAGTGGATGCCGCAACCGCAGTGCTGGGCGCGCGCACGTCAAAACGCTCCATAAGTCCATCGGCGTTTTTCTGGATGGCGTCACGATTGCGTACCATAAATGCTCCGGCAAAGGGCTTTTGGTAGTAGGTGCAAAGCACCATATTGTCGGCGAGGTCGTAAGGCAGTACCAAACCGTGTTTGTGGCGGTCTTCGGGGACGTGTCCCATGCCGTGTTCGACCAGCCAGCGCGGTTTTTCGAAGGGGATGCGTTCACCGGAAAGGGTGATTTCGCCCGCATCAATGCCGCGTAAGCCGGTGATGGCTTCCGCTAGTTCGGTTTGCCCGTTGCCTTGTACGCCTGCAATGCCGAGGATTTCGCCCGCGCGCACATCGAAAGATATGTCTTTGACAACGCTGACATTGCGTTCGTCTTTGATGGTTAGATTCTCAACGCTGAGCACCACATCTTTGGGCTGGGCGGGGGCTTTTTCGACTTCGAGCAGCACATCGCGCCCGACCATCATTGTGGCGAGACCTTGTTGATCGGTCTCGGCGGGGGTCGTGTGTCCGACCACTTTGCCACGCCGCATGACGGTTACGCGGTCTGCAACATTCAGGATTTCTTTGAGTTTGTGGGTGATGAAGATGATCGAAACGCCTTTTTCGGTCAGGTGGCGCATCACACGGAAGAGGTCTTCGGCTTCCTGTGGGGTTAGGACAGCGGTCGGTTCATCTAAAACGAGAATGTTGGCTTTGCGATAGAGGGCTTTCAAAATTTCTACGCGCTGCTGTACGCCAACGGGAATATCTTCGACGATGGCATCAGGGTCTACTTCCAGACCGTAGGCTTCAGAGATTTCAAGGATTTCCTTGCGCGCGCGTTTCAAATCAAGGCTGGTGCCTTTGGTTACTTCGGAGCCGAGGATCATATTTTCGGTCACGCTGAAGACGGGCACCAACATAAAGTGTTGGTGAACCATGCCGATGCCATAGTTAATCGCATCGTGGGGACCGTTGATTTCTACTTTTTTGCCATTGACGAGGAATTCGCCTTCGTCAGGGGCATATAAGCCATAGACCACATTCATCAGTGTGCTTTTTCCGGCACCGTTTTCACCGAGCAGGGCGTGAATTTCTCCCTTACGCAGGTTGAAACTGACGTTGTCGTTGGCGATTACGCCGGGGAAGCGCTTGGTTACATTGCGGATTTCGAGTGCTAAATTCTCTGCCATGGTCTACTCCTTCTCGTATGGAACACCGTCTGCCGCAGGAACGCGTGTGCGTCCAACAAAACCAGACAAAACAATAATGGTCAGGAGATAAGGCAACATCCCGATGAATTGATGCGGAATTTGAATGTCGGCAAACTGAAGTTGGGTCTGTATCGCGTTTGCAAAGCCAAAGAGCAGTGCCGCGCCCCAGGCGCCAAGCGGGGTAAATTTGCCGAAAATCATCACCGCCAACGCGACGAAACCGCGTCCGTTCGTCATGGCACGCTCGAAAGAACCAACGGCTTCAAGCGTGAGAAATGCGCCTGCTAAACCGGCAATCGCACCGCCCATAATCACGTTGACGTAACGGATTTTGAAAACATCCACGCCAAGCGTATCGGCAGCACGCGGGTGTTCGCCCACAGCACGGGTGCGCAGCCCCCATTTTGTATAAAAGAGAACGTAGTGGACGACAATCACGAGGACGAACGTTGCGTAAGTAATCGGGGGATTATTGAAGATCGCCGGACCGATTATTGGAATATTTGCGAGCGGACCCAGAGGAATAGGTTGAAGCTTGCCCTGTGTGACCATCCCAACTTGATAAAAATAACCTGTCAAGCCGAGCGCAAGAATATTGATAACCGTCCCGCCGATGATCTGATCCATCTTCAAGGTCACGGACATATACGCCAGTAACAAGCCCATCACAGCGCCGGTCAGCACTGCCGCGAGAACTGCCAAAAAGAGATTGCCTGTCCAGACATTGACCAAAAAGCCAACAAAAGCACCGAGCAGCATTTGTCCTTCAATACCGATATTAATGACCGCCGAGCGTTCACCGAGCAAACCACACAGCGCGCCTAAAACCAACGGCGTCGACTGCCGAATTGTAGAGGCAACCACAGCTTCGGTTGCTTGTGCATTTAACTGATACTGCCAAATCGTAATGCCAATGACGCCCAGCACCATGGCAAGTGTCCAGCCCCAGCGCTTCAGAAAACGCTGCAATGGAGAAACTTCTGTGGGGAGTTGATTTGTATTTTTCATAAGAGCTCCCTATTGTTGACCCCAACCGCTTAAAGTGATTTTTTCGCCGCCATCATCACGAGCATGGATCAATTTGCGGACGATCATATCTGCGGTGACGAAGAAGAGCATCAGCGCCTGAATCACATCAGTGATTTCCTTCGCAACGCCCGCGTCAAATTGCATGGTACTGGCTCCGGCTTTCATCGCCCCAATCAACAGGGCAGCCGGAATGATACCGAATGGATGGGTTTTACCGAGCAAGGCGATTGTGATACCGTCAAAGCCCAACCCGGCATTGAATCCCGGCTGATAACGTCCCACAATGCCTTGCGTTTCGATGGCACCACCAGCGCCTGCCAGAAAACCGCTGATGACCATCGTCAAGATGACAGTGAAGGCGACTTTCATCCCGGCATACTTGGCTGCGTGCGGACTAAGCCCCACCGTGCGGATTTCAAAGCCGAGGGTTGTATGCCAAAGTAGCCACCAAACCACCACCGCAGCGAGTACCGCCAGCACAAATCCGAGAGGGATATTCCCAATCGTCGGGATGCGTGCGCTATCCAAAATTTCAGGTGTGCGGGCAACGATGTTGCCGCCAGTTGTATCTTTGAAGGGACCATCGGCAAAGTAGTCGGTAATATTAATGGCGACATAATTTAGCATGATGGTCGTAATCACTTCGTGGGCGCCTGTGTAGGCTTTTAGCGCACCCGGGATCGCGGCATACAGCGCACCAGCGCTTGCGCCAATCAGAAGGGCGAGCGTTGCGTGTAAGAAGGGAGGCAAACCGTGAATCATAAATCCCGCTACTGCGGAAACCAGCGCCCCGAAGAGCAACTGTCCCTGCGCGCCGATGTTGAAAAGACCGGCTTTGAAGGCAAACGCGACCGCCAAACCACTAAAAATCAGAGGGGTCGCTTTTGCTAAAGTACGCCCAAAGGCTTTCATGCTGCCAAATGCTCCGTCGAATAATGCGCTGTATGCTTTTATTGGATCGGCACCGGAAATCGCCAACAAAATAGCGCCAATCAACATTGCTAAAAGAACAGCCGCCAGCGGTACGGCAATGGTTCGCCAGAGACGTCCCAGCCAAGAGCCGCTTGAAGTGCTCATTTCTTTTTCTGCTTGATCATCCATATCTTTTTTACCTTAATTGTGGATTAAATTGGTTTTGAATTTTACCTCGCTTCAAGGGAAGCGTAAAGCAATCGCATTTTTTTACAATAAATGTAAAGAGCAGTGGCTTTAACGCTGGGTAAAGAGAAAGAGCGCGGCATTTGCCGCGCTCTTTTTTTTAGCTATGTGGATAGGGGATTATCCGCCGTAGCCGGTGGTGATGGAGCCGTCTTGCAAGCCCGCATCAATTTCGTTCAATTTGTCTTTGACTTCCTGCGGAATAGCGGAGTCAAAATCATGGAAGGGAGCCAAGCCGGTAGCGCCAAAGTAGTTGCCAGCCGGGAATTCACCATTAACAGAGGCAGTAATCAGATCGAAGACGCCGGGGGTGATGAGCTTCATTGCGGAGGAAACCAAGCAGGGGTGTGCTTCAGGAACGGTTTCCCACTGGTCGGAGTCAACGCCGATGCAGTAAACACCATCGCTGGAGGCAACTTCGATCAATGCGCCGTTACCGGTTTTACCGCCGGCACCGAAGACAACGTCTGCGCCCTGGTCGATCGCCTGTTTCGCGGTGGTTGCACCCCATTCGGGGTCAACGAACGCAACATCCATACCACCGGGGTGATAAGTGGAGATCAGGTTAATGTCGGGGTTGATGTAGCGAGCGCCAGCTTCGTAGCCTTCTTTGAAAGCCACAACGGGGGGAACCAAGTCGGTGCCGAGAACGGCAGCGATGGTGCCGGTTTCGCTCAACTGAGCAGCCAAAGCACCAGCCAGGAAGCCAGCTTTGTCTTCAGGGAAGATCAAACCAGCAACATTGGCGACTTCGCCGCCCCATTGACCCTGATCGACACCGATGAAGTCGATTTCGGGATATTCACCAGCGGCTGCGATCGTCGCATCGCCCATAGCGAAACCAACGGTAACGATGATGTCGTAGTCTTTTTCAGCGAAGAGGGCAATGTTAGAAGCGTAGTCTTTTGCGTCTTTGGTTTCGACGTATTTGGTGAAAGCACCGTATTCATCGGCAGCCTGCTGAACGCCTTCCCAAGCGGATTGGTTGAAGGATTTGTCGTCAATTTCTCCAACGTCGGTCACGAGACCAACACAAAGAACAGCTTCGTCTGCACAGTTGTCGTCATCAGTGGCAACAACGGGGGCTTCTTCTTCAGCGGGAGCTTCGGTAGCAGCAGGAGCTTCTTCAACAGCGGGAGCTTCTTCAGCTGCCGGTGCTGCTTCAGCGGGGGCTTCGGTTGCGGGCGCTTCAGCGGGACCGCAAGCGGAAAGGGCAAGTGCTACAATCGCGAGCACTGCGAATAAAACGTAAAACTTTTTCATCTCTTTCTCCTATTTCGATAGATGAGTGAAACAAGGGTGTGGGTCTACAACTGCCCACATCGCGCGCCTAGTATACAAGGTATCGAAATTTTCGACAAGGATGATGAATTCCGCTCTAATAAAAGCCTAATAAAAATTTCCTTGCGACTTCAGTGCAAGGGAATTGGGGGAGGTAGCTTTATCCAACGCTTTCGATAGGGGGCTTTCAGCTTGAATTTTCCAAAAGGGTAGATTCCCGCGTTTGAAAGTATTTTTAGCCCGTATTGCGTAAAACGTATTGCGGAATGATTTTCTGGCTTACGCAACACGAAACACGCCAGAAAATAAGAACACAGGCTAAAACACCTCTTTTAGCCTGTGTTGAATATTGGCGAAACTGCTATTCGTCAATTTGTTTGATTGGGATCCATAATATATTGCCACCAATTATTATGGATGCCGTTTTGCCGCCCGGCAACATGTGGAATATGTTTGAGCCACCAGCGGTGATGTAGGCGGATATCGCCATTGCCCCATTCACTGGCATTCACTTGGCGACGCTCGCCTGTGAAGTTGGGGAAGTTGTACCAATCGTAGCAATTGCTGGAGACGAATTTGGGGTTGCCCCAATCGTAGTCCCGTTCACTGTTCGGGGCAAAATGCACGGTGCCAATCTCTGCCAGACCGGGATTTTGTTTGTCGTAGCGGGTGAAGCGTTTCCAGAGATTGGCGTTGTCTGTTTTGCTCATAAAGGTGCGCTTCATCTGTGATTCAATGCGATGGTTGAAGGATTCGAGCATTTCGCCGATGCCGCGTTCATACGAAAAGCCCATGATGATGAATTTGCGAGAGATATTGGATGTCTCACGCAGTGGATAGGAATTACACCAAAAAGCGCCTTTCCCGCCCATCACTGATTCGTAGAAGCCGCCGTAGGGGAAGGCGAAGACCCATACTTCATCAATCTCGTTCGCTTCGATACGGGCGGGGATGTTGAACTCATCCAACAGGGCGTAGTAGTCGACTGTTTCGGGCGTATGGGGCGGCGTTTTGCGGTCGAGCACGTCTTGATAAAGGGAGGGAGAGTAGTGGAAGCCATCTTCGAGCACCGGGAATCCGTCTACTTCGATGCGTTCGGCGACTTCGTAGCGTGCCATGCCGTAGCTGTCTTCAGTGATTTCTGCCGAGAAGCCGACCACGAGTTGATCAGGGTCGTACCAGCCCGGGTTTTCGCTCAATTTTTTGCCCGTATCTTTGTCCATGACGGGGTTGTAGATGATGACTAGCACGCGCTTGGTGGAGATTTGTGCGGGTTCGGCAGGATCGTCCACAACGGGATCAGGTTGAGGGTCCACGGGCGTTCCGTTATTATCGGTTGTATCCAACCCTAGTAATTTTCGGAGTAGTTTGAGTAAAAAGTCCATCGGATTTCCTTTCCTGATTTTACGGCGCATCCATTGTCATAAAGACTTGGTCGTCTTGAGCGATAAAGAGAACGTGATTGGCATTGGATGTGATGGCGTTGAGCGAGATGGCGGGCAGGGCATATTCGCCATCGCTGCGGGCTTTCATCTGGTTGAGCAATTCGTAAGAGCGCGGACTAAAGCGGTAAATGGCTTGGCTTCTGCCATCCAGCAGTAAGATTGCAGAATCGGGTGGTTCGCTGATGGTGATGCGGTTGAAGGGGATATTGTCGAAGCTGTTGCCTCCGCCCGCTGCGGGGTTGGAATCGATGAAGGGCACTGGGTCGGTGCAGCGTGTTGGCACACTTTCCAAGAGGCTGTAGGTGCAACTTGCCAAATGTCCGTCGTTGAAGAGCAAATACAAGTCGGTATCATTGATGCTTAGATCGGTGGCATATTCGAGATTGCCCGGCGTTTCAGTGGAGAAGAAGGCGGTCGGGTAGTTGACAAAGCTGGATGCTTGCCCGCCATAGACCCAAACCTCGCGCGAGGGCGCGTCAAGGATGTAGAGCACGTCCGCTTGTAAGGTTGTGGCGGTAATATCGCGGAAACCAACCGCAGGCAAGGTGAGATGTGTAGCTTGGGGGGTGAGGTTTGCTGCGCAATAAAGCAAACCGCCCTGAACGTCAAATCCCAGAATTGAAGCGCCAAAAGCATTGGTGCGTGGCAAAAGTTGAATTTCTACCAAGTCTTCGATTAATCTGCCGCCGTAATTGCCCGGCTCACAGATGAAGTTTGCATCGTATTGATAGCCCGAACCGGCAAGGTAAGCGCGTAAAATACTGCCGCTATTTTGGTCGAGCATGAAGATTTCGCTATCATTGGCGGCAATTTGGATGATTTTGATATTGCGCGGCAAGCCGTTGACGGCGGGAGTAAAGCCCAAGCGTAAAATTCCCAACAGGGCGTCGATTTCGGCGCTGGCTTCGGCGCGCAGTTGGCGGGTATCATCGGTTTTTTTGCGCGCTTCTGCCAGATCGAGCGCGGTGATGACCTCTTGCCACGCCAGCCGACGGGCAACGGGGTCATCTTGCAAGATGGCGCGGCTGCGGGCTTCTATGGCTTGGGTGTAATAATTTTGGTAGCCCACATCGCTGCCCATGCGAATATACACCAAGCTGGCAATGGTCACCACGATTAGCGGAATGAGCACAGCGATGAGTCCCATTGTCCACTTGGGGAGTTGGACGGGCGTTTCTTCATCTTCTTTGGGGAGCAGGCGCGGCAAAATCTTTTCAAAACCGTCTTTGAGTTTTTCGTTGCTCTGGCGCGTGGTTTGGATGCCTTTTGCCAGCGCCAATGCCGATTTGCGTGCCACAACCTCGCCCGCTGAAGGTCCGGCGGGTTCTTTTTCTGCCGGCGCTGTGGCGATTTCTTCTGCTTGGATTTCGGGGATTTTCTCCTCGGGCGTGGGTGCTTTTTTCGGGATGGATGCCAGAATATCGGCACGCGCCTGCTTTGGCTTGCTCTCTTTAAATTGACGAGGGGGCGGCGAGGGCTTTTTGTCTTTTTCCTCGGCGAGTACCTCTTCAATATATTCGGGGACGCGCGCCGTCCAATCTTTATCCGGATCGCGGTTCTCGCGCGGAGGGCGCATCAACAGCGGGCTTGATTCTCGTGCAGTGGATGCCGGTACAGCGGCAGGCGCTTCTTTTTCGACGATGTTTTCAGAGGGCACAGGCTGCGGTTGGTGGCTTTTTGGCTCGAGGGCTTTTTCCTCTGCCAAGGGGGGCAAATCGGGCAGGCGCGGCTCGGCTTCGAGTTTTTTCTTAATGATTTCCAGCGTGGGCGGCGCTTGACGTTTTGGTTTTAGGACGTTCACCAAGCCGCGTCCCTCGCGCACTTCGACTAGCACGGCATTTTCATCTTCGGTGCTTTGGCGCATGAGCGCGTTGCGCAAAATTTCCAGCGGCGCGGAGTGGTTGTCCCGTTGCAGAATCTGTTCCCAGCCGGGCGGAAAGTGAGGGGTCAGTAGCAGGCGTCCCCCAGCGCGTACCGTCATTTGGGTCAGGTAGGCGTTGGTCGCTTGTCCCATTCCCAAGCCGCGTCCCGACAAAGTCGGTTCGTAGATGTGCGCGCGTTCGTGATCTGCCATCCAATAAATATGCGTGGCGCCTGCCTCCAAGATGTAGAGTTGACTGCCGCGCAGGGCGCATAAAATCAGATTGCCGACAGAATAGCGCCCTTGCCCGCTGAGTGCGAGATTATGCTCAAGTAAATCGCCATTCAGCGCGATCGCAGCCGCGCGCAACGCTGAAGTGACCGTGCCGGGCGTTTTGTAAAATTCCTCCGCTGCTACGGAGGTCATTTGCAAATAGTTGACTGTCGAGAATGGGGCATTGCCCGCCAATGTTAGATGCACAATCAGGCGATCTTTGTCGCGGCTGCGTGCAGGACGACGCGGCGGGGTAAGTGCCATCAACCCCGGCAGGGTGGGCAGTTCATTGCCGCGCAAGCGGTAGAGCGGGAGCAAAGTAAGGTCGAAATTTTTAGTCATAATCGTTGCCCTCATTATACTGGTAAAATCGACATAACGACTTTTTATTGGAGAAAAAGCGAGTAGAACGAAAGAATCTCTTGCTAAGTCCCTGAGCAAAGGTTTTCTCGCATTCGTAATGCGACATAAATGTCGCGCTACGTTTTACCAGATTGCTTTTGCTCGATTACTTATCTACAACATCACTGTCCCAATATTGAAGAATACGGTCTTGAAACAACCGCAAAAGGAATTTTTATCAACCATGAACTACACCCTCATCAACGATTTTGACACCTTCAAAAAACTCGCCCCGCGCTGGAATGCCCTGCTCGAAGAGAGTATTAGCAACGTCCCCTTTTTGCGCCACGAATATCTGCGTGCCTGGTGGTCATCACTGGGCGGCGGCGAGTGGCAGGTTGGCGAGCTTGCCATTATTCTTGCCGAGCGCGAGAATGAATTGGTCGGTATCGCGCCGCTCTTTAAAAATGAAGAGCGCCTGCTCTTTCTCGGCAGCATCGAAATTTCCGATTTTCTGGATTTCATCGTCCGTGAAGCGGATTTGACCGATTTCATTCACGGCTTGCTGGATTTTCTCGCTTCGCACCCCGCTTTGGCTGGCTCGGCGCTCGATTTATATAATCTCATCGAAGATAGTCTCTCCCTATCCGTGCTCCAAGCAGAAGCCGCCGCCCGCGGCTGGGATTTTGCCCAAGAGACTCTACAACCTGCTCCTTTTGTTGCCCTGCCCGAAACCTTCGATGATTATTTGGCAGGCATCAAAAAGAAACAGCGCCACGAAATTCGCCGCAAGATGCGCCGCGCCGCAGCCGACGAGCGCGAAGTGACTTGGTTCATCGTCGATGACGAAGCGCGTCTTGATAAGAATATCGAAGCCTGCTGTCAGCTCATGTCGCAAGACCCTGAAAAACAAGCCTTTCTGACGCAGACGATGAAATCGCAAATGAAAGCCGCCATCCATGCCGCGTTTAATGCGGGCTGGCTGCAACTTGCTTTCCTTGAAGTGGACGGTGAAAAAGCAGCCGGTTATCTCAATTTTGATTATGGCAACCGCATTTGGGTCTACAATTCCGGTTTGGATATGAAATTCCGTGAGCTTTCGCCCGGTTGGGTTTTGCTCGGCTACTTACTCGAATGGGCAATCGAGCACGGGCGCAGCGAATTCGACTTTATGCGCGGCGATGAGCCGTATAAATACAGATTTGGCGGCATCGACCGTTTTGTTGTGCGTGCGCGTTTGGCGCGTCATTAAATAAGATGCAATATCTCAGCCCCTGAACGGTAGAGAAGTGTGTCGTCGAGGGGCGATTTTCAGAGAACACCGCCCTTTGACTTCAGGCTCAACAACTATCGCCTGTTGCTCAGGAATTGGGATAACTTTGTATGTTAATTAATTCTCATTCCTAAGCCAGAAAACCATTACGCATCACGTTTCACGCACGAAAACCTCCACGCTCCCAATTTCGATAAAAACGCATCCATGCCAAACCTAGACCGCAACAAAAATATTTTCGCAAAAAAGAAGCGCAAAAAGCGCCGCTTCCCGTTTTGGGCTTTGCTTTTGGCTTTGCTTGCGTTGCCTTTTTTTCTAATCGATCCCGCCATCCCTGAAGAAATCCCTACCCCATCGGGATTAACTGTTGTCGCCTCGCCGCTGCCCACTTACACCCCCCTGCCGCCACCCACGCATACACCCTTACCTTACCCAACCGGCGTCCACGGCGGGCGCATCATCTTCACCTGTCAGCGCGGAGAATTCAACCAAATCTGCATGGTCAATCGCGATGGCAGCGGACTCCTGCAAGTCACGCACGACAATATCCACCACTACTACCCGGCGTTCTCGCCACATGGCGAAGCCGTCATCTACGCATCCAATCAAAGCCTCGGCACCTTCGATCTCTATCTCCTTATTCTCAGCACCTCCCAAGTCATCGAACTAACGCATGAAATTGGCAATGTCTTCTCGCCCGACTTCTCGCCTGATGGCAAACGTATTCTCTTTATCAACCGCAAAGAAAGCGACGGCCCGACCGGCTTATGGGTGATGGATGCCAATGGCGAAAATCCGCGCCTGCTCTATGGCGGACCCAACTACGCCGGACCGAACACGCTCGTTGCGGCTGCTTGGGCACCGGATAATCGGACTGTGGCGCTGGCGATGAGTGAAAACCAATTATTTGAATACGAAATCTTTTTATTTGATACCGAAACCCTGGAAGCGCCTCGCCGCGTGACCTACGGTTTGCTCGGCATTACCGGTAGTGTCGATTGGTCCCCGGATGGACGCTACCTACTGCTCTCCGCCGGTCCGCCGCTCGATAAAGACATCTTCCGCTACGAGATTGAGACCGGGATTTTTACACAATTTACAGATGGCGGTAACAATAATTCCGCCACCTACTCCCCCGATGGTGAGTATATCGTCTTCAACTCCCTGCGTAACAACGACCAAGCCGATCTTTACATCATGCGCGCCGATGGCACCGATCTCAAGCAGATCACCGACAACCCCGAACCTGACTGGCAGCCGCAATGGGAGCCATAAATTTTTGCCTAACCTGCTATAATCACTAACAGCTGACCACTAACCACTAACCACGAAAAAATGACCGCTGAAAACTGGCTAACCGAACTCCGTAAACAGGGCTACCGTATCACCGACGCACGCC
>JANTFU010000035.1 GCA_024763295.1 Anaerolineales bacterium | reverse complement strand
CTGCGGGTGACTCCTTGCGTGCCTGCGGTCGTTCTTTGAATTAGCTCTCGTCCCGTGAGATTTTGCTGTGCTAATTGCGTAGGGGAGTTGCCATAATCAAAACCTTCAATCGGCAAGCCATGTGCTTCGCCCATCAAGAGTACCTCAGGGAGTTGGGCTTTTAGCAAAAAAGCTTCTTCAACCGTACTCACTAAACGGATGCTCTTTGCGCCTGCTTCAAAGGCGTAAGCCGCTGTTGAAAATGCGCGCAACACGTCAATCACAACGACTATCCCTGTTGCGTTTTGGCAGGTTTCGAGTGAAATGCGTTGAAAGTTCATTTACAGCGCCTTATTCATCTGTTTGATATATCCTTACCCATTCACATAGCGATTATGAAACGCAATCCACTTCGGCAGCACGTCTTCCAACTGCTCTCTGGATGGCAAAAAGGCGATGCGCAGATGGTGCGTGCCTTCTGCCTGCCCGAAGCCGGAGCCATTCACGGTGCAGAGACCGGTTTCTTCGAGCAGCGCCATGCAGTAGTCGAAATCTGTTTTGCCGGCTGGGAGTTTGTTTAAGCGTGGGAAGAGGTACATCGCGCCGGTTTTGCCGAAGACTTCAACGCCATCCATTTGTGCGAAGGCGGCGCGTACCATATTCGCTTTTTCGTAGAGGTCGCCGAGCACTTTTTCTTTTTCGGCGAGAAATTGTTTTTGGGCAGTGTTGGCTTCATCGGGCGGACTAACCATTAGATAAGTCATAATTTGTCCGACGGTATTGGCACACAAACTGACCGAGGCTTGTTTGAGCAGCAGGTCGACAAAATTCATCTCCGTGCCAGCCACCATTGGCGGGTTGCGCACTTCAAGATAACCGCCGCGATGCCCGCATTCACCGTAGAAACCTTTTGAAATGCTGTGCAGGCTAAAGAGCGGCACGTCTTTTTCGTCACCGAGCGCTTTGGCGAAGGAGATGAATTCGCCGCCGTAGACATTCTCCTGATAGACTTCATCGGCAATGATGGCAAGCCCGTGTGTTTTGGCAAAAGCGATCACTTCGTGGATGCTCTGCTCGTCGAGAATGGCGCCGGTCGGATTGCCGGGGTTGATGACGACGATTAGCTTCACATCCGTGCCTTGGGCGGTGGCGGCGTTGTAGGCAGATTCGAGCGCTTCGCGGCTGAGCGCCCAGTCATTTTCTTCGTCGGGATAGTAGTTGACTTGGGTCCCGCCGAAGGCTTTGATTGATGCCGAGTAGAGCGGGTATTGGGGAATGGGAATCATCACGCCATCAGTCTTTTTTGAAATGACCAAGTTCAATACACGTTTGGCAGCGTCACTGGCGCCGTCGGTCAGGAAAATGGCTTCGGAATCAGCCATCAAGCCGCTTTCAGGGGCGAATCCGTCTCGTCTATTAATAAAATCTGCAACGGCTTGGCGCACAAAACGATAGCCTTTGCTTTCGGTATAAGCCCCCAATCCCTTACCGGTTTTTGCCAAAATTTTCTCGCTCAGGGCAAGCACGTCTTCATCGACAAAGTCGCTTTCGTGCAGGTTGGAATAGGGATTTTCTTCAAAAAGGTTTTTCAGTTGGCGTTCACGTGCAATTTTGGCGGGGTCTTCCAGCAGGCTGATGACTTGGCGATAGTAGGTGATGGGCGTTTGCCCCAACGCTTGTGGGTTGCCGATATTGCAAAAGATGATGTCTTTGCCCGCATCTTTGAGTTTGGCGGCGCGCTGTGGAATTGGTCCGCGCACGGCGTATTCCATTTGTAAGATATTTTGATTGACGTTGATTTTTTGTTCAGACATAGGGGATTCCTTTTACCAAAAAAGACCCAGCAGGTCTTTTCGGGGTAGATTTTTAGGATTGTAGGATCGGGATGCGCAGATGGAAGGTGCTGCCTTGCCCTTCAACGCTCTCAACCCAAACTTCGCCGCCGTGACGCTCCGCGATAGAACGAACGATAGCCAGCCCAAGCCCGGTGCCCTGTTGGGCGCGTGCTTCCCGCTGTGCCGAGCGGAAGAATTTTTCAAAGAGGCGTTTGAGGGCTTCCTCGCTGATACCGATTCCGCTGTCTTCGACGTCGAAGAAGAGTTCGGTGTCAGAAGCGTGGACGCGCAAAGCGACCGAGCCGTTTTCCGGGGTGTATTTGATGGCATTTTCGACGATGTTGTAAACGGCTTGATGTAAAAGGGCTTGGTCGGCTTCGATGAGACCGGGCAACTTCTTAGATGTTTCGATGGTGAAGTCGATATTTTTGGCTTTGGCGTGTCCCTGTAAGCCGCTGCTAACTTGGTCTACAATTTCGAGCGGGGATATCTTTTCAAGTTGCAACCCGACTCCGAGTTCAATGCGTCCGAGGTCAAGCAGATTGTTGACGAGACGGGTCATATTCTCAACACCGGAGATGATCTTTTCTGTGTAGCCTTTTTGTTGTTCGTTGAGTTCGCCGATCATCGGCATCATGGTGGCGTAGCCGCGCATTAGTGTGAGCGGCGAGCGCAGGTCGTGGCTGACGGTGGCAACGAATTCGGATTTCATCTTATCGAGTTCTTTGAAGTGCGTCACATCGCGCAGGATACAGACGCGCCCAATTGGGACGTCGTCCGCGATGACGGATGATGCGGTTGCCAGGAAGACTTCGCCGCTCGGCATTGTGATTTCTGCCGATCCTTTGGCAGAGGCAGAGATTTTGAGCAAATTGGCAAGCGCGGGGTCTTTGATTACGCTTTCGACGGAACGATTTTCGCTCAGGGTTTCGTTAAGAGAAAGCAATTGCCATGCCGCCGGATTTGCTAAGAGGAGATTGTCTTGGTGATCGGTAACGAGGACAGGGTCACTGGTCGAATCCAGGATGGACGCCAACTGCTGACGCCCGACTTCGACGCTCATAAAGAGATGTGCATTGGCTGCGGCGAGGGCGGCTTGTCCGCCAAGGGTGCTGATGAAGCGCACATCCGCTTCGGTGAATATCTTTGGGGTCGGGTAAGCTGCCCAAAGAACGCCGTAAAAGCGCTGTTCGTTGCGCAGCGGTAAGGCGATTAATGCTTTGGGGTTGGGACGATTTTCGTTGAGCTGCAACCCACCCGAAGTCCGCGAGAGATTCGGCAGCACGATTTTGTCTTGGTAACGGACAGCTTCCAGCAATTCCACATCCAGATGGGCAAATTCGCCTTTATTGGGTTCCAGTGCAAAGCGCGTTGGCATATCGACCATCGTGCTGGGCGCGATTTCGGGTGCCAGAACGACATGGACGGCGTTTGCGCCCGTCGAGCGGATCGCTTCGAGTACGGGCTGGAAAATGGTGCGCATCTCAAGGCTGGATGCCACACTATTGCTAACCACCAGCAGAGTGTTCAATTCTTCGAGACGATCTTTTAGACTGACGCGCATTTGTTCAAAAGCACGCCGCAGTTGACCAACTTCGTCCATGCCGTCGGTCTTGAGCGGATGATCGAGTTTGCCTTGTGCGATGCGTCCGGCTTCGTTGGCGAGGTTTTCAAGCGATTGACTAATCAGTCTTAAACCAATTCGTAGAGTGATGAGCGCAATTGCCGCAAGCAGCAGAATCATACCGGAAAGCGGGAGTGCGATCTCCAGCGCAAGTTGTTGCACCTGACGAGCAGGTACGCTCAGCACGACCGCCCACGGCTGCCCAATGACGGGTTGGTAATAAACCAGATTGCGTGTGCCGGTAGAGGATGTTGCGTCGAAGAAGCGTGCTTCAAGACTGGTTTCACCCGGATATTGGGTCATAATCAGGTCAGTTTGTGTATGGTAGAGGATGGTGCCATTTTCGTCGATTAGCAAGCCCTGCCCTGAAAGGGATTTTATGCTGTCGAGGCTGCTGAGTAGTGGACGGGTGATTGGGTTGGCGTTCAGACTGGTTCGCCCGATGAAGATACGCGCAGGGGAACCTTTTTCATCAAGCACGGTTGTCATAAAGGAAACGCGCGCGGGGTTGCCGATTTCAGCGGGGGGAATGCTGTAAACTTGTGATGGGACGCCATTGATGGCTAAAAAGAGACCGCTGTTTTCGGCTTGGGTTAGGGCGCGGGTTTGTGCATTGGTCTGCGGATATTCGCCAAGAACGCTGCCATCAAGGTCAAGTACGAGTAGCTGGGTAAAATAGGGCACCAGACTGATTTTTTCGGCAAGCAAACTTTCGAGTTTTGTAGAATCGTCGGTGAGCAATGCCGTATCGTCAGAGAGTTGTACGCTTAGGTTTTGACCGGTTTCAAGGAAGAAGGGGATGCTTTCGGCAGAGATTTGAGCAGTATTTTCAAGGCGGTCGTTTAACATACGGCGTGCCGCCTGCCCCGAAACTACCCAGTCACCGATTAAAAGTGCCAGTAAAAGGGTGGTAATGAAAGTCCCTGTGCCAATTAGAAAACGGGTTTCAAGCCGCGTCTCAGAAGGGGATGGTTTCAGGGGTAAATTTCTTCCCCATGCCTCGGGAAACGCGATTGCTAAAATCTGCGCAATGATGCCTGCGATGAATAACTCGCCGAACAGCGCCAAGCTGGTCATGTAGACATTGTTGATGCCAAAATCAAGACGGGCGGTTACTTCAGGATGCGAAGCGCTGAAAAAGGTGCTTGGGATAAAAAGAACGGCAAAAACAGGGACAAGTGCTACGGCAGCGAAAAGCGGTTGGCGCAATAATGTGTAAGCGCGTGTGCGGTAGCGTTGCTGTACCCAGCGGCTGAAAAGCAACGCCAAAATGCCATATTGGAACGCCGTAAAAATAGTATGCGAATCAAAAGGGGCGCGGATGACGCCTGCCATAAAGCCCAAAAAGAATGCCGGTAAAGGTCCCAAAACGCCGCCGGCAACCACCCAAGGGAGCGCAGAGAAAAACATTAGCGCTGCGCCCGGTGAAGCGAGCGGTACGCCGGGCCAAGACATAAAACTCTCACTTTTTAGATAAACGCCAAGAAAAAGGTTGGTGATCCAAACCAGCAAAAACAGACCCCCAAAGAGTATCCAATCTTTCCTTTCTAAATGCTCGTTTTTTTCTTCACGTCGAACATAAAGCCAAAAGGAAAGTCCCAACAGCGCAAGCCCAAATAGCCACCCAAACAGGTCGGGCCAATTGATGAAGGGAAGATTGAAGAAGAGGGCGCTGATAAATTGGAACATAATTGAGATTTTATATCTCCACTGTAAAAAGGTACTCAATAAGTAGAAAGGAACACCCTGAAAACCGAGTTTTTTAACACGCCATCCCTTAAATCGCTTGTTTTAGAAAGAAAAGAGGAGCGTTTTTTAGTTTTTTCTCTGAAAAACTCGGTTTTTGCAGTGGACTCTTTTATTATAGTCTGAAAAATCTCTTTTGGCACAGAAAAATATTTTTGCTTTGCCAAAGATTTGCGGTTATGCACACATATCCATAATCATTTGAAAAACCTGATCGGCATCCAGCTTGTCGGAATTGACGATAACTGCATCATCCGCAGGACGCAAGGGCGCGACATCGCGCGTGCTGTCAATATGGTCTCGTTGTTTGACTTTGGCGAGGATTTCAGTGTAATCCGCTAACTCGCCGCGTGCGATGATCTCGTCGTAGCGGCGGCGCGCGCGCTCTTCAGCGGATGCGTCGAGATAGATCTTGAGATCGGCTTCGGGTAGCACAACCGTGCCAATATCGCGCCCAACCATCACGACGTTGCCGCGCTCGCCAATTCGACGTTGCTGTTTGCTAAGTGCAGCCCGGACACCGGCATACGCCGCCACGGTGCTGACGTTTGCATCCACTTCGGGGCTGCGCGTTTGCCAAGTAATATCTTGTTCGTTAACGAGTACATCGCTGGTTCTGCCGTCATTCTGTGAAGCGGGGCGCACGTCAATAGGGGTTTCTTCCGCTAATGTTGTGACGGCGACTTCGTCTTTGGGGTCAATGCCTTTGTTAAGCGCAGCCCAAGCGACGGCGCGGTACATCACGCCGGTATCGAAAAAGAGATAGTTAAGGGCTTTGGCAATTTTTAGCCCAACAGTCGATTTGCCGGATGCGGCGGGACCATCTAGTGCGATTGTTTTTGGTTTCATAGTTTAGTCGTTGAATATTCCTGATTTTGAAGGATGAATGCTGGAGGTTGAATGAAAAAGCCTGCTGCCTAATTGCCTGATACCTAATTACCTGATACCTGTTACCTAATTACCTAATTCTGACTATCAAAAAACAAATCACTCCTGCCCCACAGGATGATTTGTTCTGATTGCATGGGCACTTCGCGCAGGACAAGCCACGTGAGCGAATTGGCAACCGTCCAGTCGGGCAATTGACGCCAGACAAAATCCTGCCCGCGATAGCTGGTTGCAAGCCCCGCCTGTTCGCCGATGGGCGTGATGACGAGTTCGGGTGGCGTATTCAGGTCTAACGCGCCGACCGTGTTTACATCGAAATTACGCAGTGCCCACAGCAGGGCGGGAGAATCTACGCCGTAAACGGAAATAGTCGGGGTTTTGGCGTTTTGCTGGGCGCGGTTCAAGACCGTGTCTACTGTGTCCACGAGCAACCCTGTGCGGGTCACGGGCGGGGCGTTGTCCCAGAGTTCGATCCCTTTTGGCGTGCGCAGTCCGCTCGATCCCCAGCCGGCGCTGAGCGTATACAGTCCCAGCATCAATGTGACACCCCACGCGCCACCGAATACAGCGGTTTCAAGTGACCAACCGATAGCGATCATCACCAAACTCAAGATGAGCAAGAGCAGCGAGCCGCCGAGCAGTACCATACGAGTGGTGAGTGCCGCGCCTATTGCAGCGGCGGCGGCAGCGCCCGAAATATTGAGCCATGTAAATGAAAGCAACAAAACGGTCAGTGCGAAAACGCCAAAGGTTTCGTTGCGGTCATCGCGCGGTATATGCAAGTAGCGGCTGATTTCGCGCGCGCTCAAAACCCAAAGCGGCAGCCCGACCCAAACCAAGTCGCTGACCTGATGCGATGGGTAAAACGCGACGATGAGCAGCCCGACGAGCGCCCACAGGCTAAGTTCGAGTGCGGCGCGCTCATGTTGGATGATGCCGCGCACACTGGCAATAATTCCGAAAAGCAGCGCGAGCGGATAGTAGGCAAGCAGTCCGCCAAAAATATGCGCAATCGGGACGCCCGACGAAAAACGCCAGCCGTTGAGAAATTCGACCAGCGATGTAAACAAGGCGCTTAATCCGTTGGGGGATTGAAAGAAAAGTGTTCCGACGAGTAGCAGTGTGCCGCCTTCGTAGATGGCAGCCACTTTGAGATCATCTTTGACGGAATGCTCTGATGTTTCACTGGCTTCCGTTATCTCAGCTTTGGATTCGGGAAGCAGGGTTTGTGCCAGCGCCCACGTCAGCGACAGAATTAGCAGCCCCAACCAAATGGATGCCCCGCCGAGCAGCGCCAGCCCCGCGAAGATACCGGCAAGTTGTGGCTTTTTGTGCTTCCACATTGCACGCGCGAAAAGACCGCAAGTGATTGCCAGCATCGTGCCGTTTGCTTGCCGGGATATGGCAATTAGTCCGGGGGCGATGGCAAGCAGGAAGGCGGCGATTGCCCCCATCCAAGCCCCCTCTGTCCTTCGGACATCTCCCCCGAAGGGGGAGAATGTGTCTCGTTTTGCGAGTCCAATCCCTTCCCCCGAAGGGGCGCGTAGTGGTTTCTTTTCCAGAAGGCTAGGAAGGGGGCTTTCAAAGAAGAAATAAGGCACAAAAACCAGTAAAGAACCCGCCAATGCAGGAATCAGGCGGGCGAGAAAATTGCTGCTTTCAAAAAGATAAAAGGGGATGCTCGTCAGCAGAATATAGCCGGGCTGCCCACTAAGCAGGGGATTTTCGTCTTTGGCAATCGCGAGGGCTTGCAGGGCGAGGGTCGCTTCTTTGTCGGTCAACGGCACAGCGCCGAGACCGATGAATCGCAATCCCAGCGCAAGCAGGAAGGCGATGAAATAGTAGATGAATTGGCGGGATTTCATGGGGGGTATTTTAGCACAGAGGGGTGGGCTATTGCGTATTGCGTAGTGTGTAAACCATTACGAAATACGCATTACGCAATACGTCCTTGCCGTTTCAATTCATTGATCGCATTGATCGTGTACGGGTCTACGTCCATTTTTAGTGCCTCTTCGAGCGTGACCCATTTGTAGGCTTCGGCTTCGTCGTTTAGCACTACAGCGCTTGAATCGGTCTTGAGAGCAAAATCGAAGAAGATGAAGTGCATTTTTTGCCAGAAGGCTTCGTCTTGAATAAATTCCTGAAAGAAGATGAATTGTGGGTCATAAACATCCAGCCCCGTCTCTTCTTTGGCTTCTCGTACAACAGCATCCACCATTCGTTCGCCGACTTCGATATGCCCGCCGGGGACAACCCATTTGCCATGAAATTTATGCGATTGGACGAGCAATAATTTACCCTCAGGATTGAAGATCAATGCGCCAACGGTGGGGTGTGGAAAGTTTTGTTTGGTCATATTTTTCCTTCTTTATTTAGCGGAGATAGACGGGCATGAACGTAGATAGAAAAATTCTGCTTCTAACGTTTTTTGTGATTTCATCCTTTTGTACACGGAAAGCACGGATGTTTTTTGAGTTTTACGGAAAAAAACGTAACTTCAAAGATTTTTTCCGTGAAATTCCGTTGATTCCGTGTACAAAAAGCGATTTTCAGCATCTTTTCTGCTGACCACAAAATCCGGTAGAATTAGGAAAAATTATCTCCGTTTGGCTCTGTTCGTCTTGGGCTTTATTTGCACCAGTATCACGCCGATGATGACAATCACCATCGCCAGCATCTGCATCCATCCCAGCCGTTCATTGAGCAGAAAGAAGCTGAAGAGGGCAGTCCAGAAAGGGGCTAGGCTCAGGAGTATATTCATCTGGATAGCGGTTAGCACTTGCAAAGCATGATTATACAGGAAGTAGCCCAGAGCCGTGTTCACTGTTGCTAAGACGAGTATCAAACCCCAGGCGGAGGGCGAAGCGGATGGGATTCCCTCCAATGGGATGGCGATTAGCAAAGTCACAATCCCGCCGAGTAGGAGCGGAACGCCCGTCAATTTGAGCGTGCTGATTGCGCCCACGCGGGCGATCTTTCTGCCTGCCAGCGTGAAATAGGTGGTGCCCAACATACCGATCAAAAAGAGCAGTAAACCGATTTTTTCGCCCGCTTTAATCCCATCGGCAAAAAATAGTGTCCCGCCAACCAAGGCGACGAAGATGCCTAAAATCTGTATTTTGGACGGAATTTCTTTGAGCCAGAAGACGCTGCCAACGAGTGTTGCAATGGTGACGCCTCCCATAAGAAAGGATACGGTGGTCGCGGGCAGATATTGGAGTGCCCAGAAGATGCCGCCGTTCCCGATGGTATATTGTGCGATGCCGAGTATGAGCAATGTTCCCCACGTCTTTGCAGAGAGCGGCTCGCCTTTTTCTTGCAGGATGAAGGGCAACAGGATCAATGCACCTATAAAATAGCGCAGCCCGCTGATCGTCAGCGGGCTGATTTCGTCGAGAATAAGTTTGACAATAATGAATGAAGTTGCCCAAATCAGGTTGACGAGGACTGCTTCGGCGATGGCGATGGGGTAAGAAGGCTTTTTCATTCTTTCACCACAGAGTTCACAGAGACAAACTTTAAAAATCTCCGTGTTCTCTGTGGTTAGACATTAAACGACTGATTCCGCGATGGTTTCGCCGTAATCAAGTAAACCCTTGACCGTCTCTTCGCTGCGCCCTTCGGCATAGACGCGCAAGACTGGTTCGGTGCCGGATGGACGGATGAGTAACCAAGAGTCATCTGCTAGGATGTATTTGACCCCGTCACTGGTGCTGATTTCCGCGATTTTGTGACCGGCAATTTTCGCGGGAGCTTGTTTCGTGAGGAATTCGACCATCTCGGCTTTGGGAACCGGGCGCTTCAGGCGAATATCGGTGCGTTTGTAATGGGCAGGACCAACATCGTCGAGCAGGTCATTGACCATTTCGTAGAGCGGTTTCTTCGCCGCGGCGACCATTTCGACGATTAGCAAGCCCATTAGCACGCCATCGCCCTCAGGGATGTGACCCTTGAAGGAAATCCCGCCTGATTCTTCGCCGCCGATGAGCACATCTTCGCTCATCATATAGTCGGCGATGTGATTGAAGCCAACCGGGGTTTCGTAAATTTTCAAACCGTAGCGTTTTGCTAATCTGTCCATCATGCGCGTGGTGGAAACGGTGCGGACAACAGCGCCGCTCATGCCGCGTTTTTCGACGAGATGTTTGAGCGAGAGTGCCATAATTTTGTGCGGATCAACGAAATTGCCGCGCTCGTCCATTGCGCCAATGCGATCGGCATCGCCGTCGGTTGCCAGACCGAAGTTGCCAAAGCCCGTGCCGATGGCGCTGGCAAGGGCGTCGAGATTTTTGCCAATCGGTTCGGGGTGAATGCCGTCGAAACCGGGATTCATTTTGTTGCGGATTTCAAAAACTTCACAACCGGTACCATTCAAAAATCCGCGAATGGCACCGCGTCCGGAGCCAAACATCGAGTCGATAACAATTTTTTGCGGATTGTCAGCAATCAGGTCGGAATCAATCAGCGTGCGTAGATGGTCATAATAAGCCGGCAGCGGGTTGAATTTTGTAATCAACCCCAACTGGCGCGCTTTTGAGAAATCCATCAGATTGGGTCCACGCGCCTGTTCTTCGTTGTCGTTGATGTAAATTTCTACGCGGCGCGATTGTTCGGGCAGGGCAGAGCCGCCGTAAGAGGCTTTCAACTTCACGCCGTTATAGCGCGGCGCGTTGTGGGAAGCGGTCACAACAATCCCGGCGATCGCATTCAGGTTTTTGACTGCGTACGAAATGGCGGGCGTGGGAGCGTCCGATTGGGTCAGATGGACGGTATAGCCGTTTGCCGCCAACACGCGCGAAATCTCGCCCGCATAACGGTCAGAAAGGAAGCGCGTATCAAATCCGACTACAAATTTCTTGGGGTCGGGTTTTTGCGTGCCGTTTTGATGTACGTCCCAATGTGATGAAGCCACGGCGTCTGCGATGGCTTGGGCAACCACGCGCAAATTGTTAAACGTGAAAGTGTCTGAAATGACGGCGCGCCAGCCGTCGGTACCAAAATTAATAGGCATTGTTGAGTTCTCCTTAAAAGATGAAACCTGTCAGGTTTTCATGGGAATATTTGAGCAAAGGCTTCTGTAAAGATAAGATGCGTTTTGCTGAAAACTCATGCGGAAACCTGACAGGTTTTTGTGTTTTCTACCACGCCGGAGCGGGAGTCGCCGTCTGTAAAAGTTGTTGCATAATCCAACCTTCGATGATTTGGTCATTGCGTACAACGCGAATTTGTACCCAGTCGACACCGTCGTAGTCAATCGGATCGCTGAGCGCTTGCACCAATTCGTCGTTGGCAAGAGTCAAAATCACCGGTCCGCCCGGCTCGCGGCGGATATACGCCCCGCCGCCCACAGACGAGAAAATCCGTGCATAGAGCGGTGTCGGTTCGGGGGTTAGGGTTTGGGTAGCAGTCTCTGTGGGATCAAGCGTAACGCCCACAGTTGGTGTCCGGCTTGGGGGCGCGGTCGGGTCGGGTTTGGGCGTGGATGAAGGCTTGGGTGTGGATGTTTGTGTGGTAACGGAATCCGGCGCGGATTCAGATGATCCATCCGCTAAAACTGCCGCAACGCTCGTGGACGTAGGCTGGGTCTCGTTTGTGAGCTGTTGATTTGTCCCGCTCAGCATCATTTTCCCCAACGCGAAAAGCAGTGCGCCGATAATCAGTAGGCTGAAGAGCCAGCCAAGTGCTTTGGCAGGGCGGAAGCCCAAAAAGAAGAGCGCGAGAGCGCCAAAGAGTAATGTCCAAGCAAAATGTACGGCAAAGACAAGCATACCCTCAAGAAAAATGCCGTCCACCTGACTTGCCAGCCCAAACGCGGCAGCATTGAGCGGCAAAAAGAGTTCATAAGCGACCATGACGCTCGGCAGGAAGGGTTTTTTCTCAGAGCGGACGAAGGAAGCGGCGAGCAGCATTGCGCCGAGCGCCAGTACCGCAAGGTCTGTCCACCACAAACGAGCGTGCAGGAAGGCTTGTGTAAAGGTTAGCGGCAGCCAGAGCCGTGCCGCCAAGCCAGCCAACGCACCACTGGCAAAAACAAGCAGGCTGCCAACACTAAATGCTAGGAAGGAGCGTAAGAAATAACTTCCCGACCCGCTGACAATACCGAGCGTAACGCCCAAAACAGGCGACATGAGCGGTGCCATTAGAATGCCGAAAACGAGAACCGCTTGTGAGTCAAGCAGGTAGCCCAGCCCGACAATTGCGCCCGTAAAAATGGCAAAAACGAAAAATTCGTAAGACGGGTAGGCGCGTTTGACGAGGTCTTGGAGCAGGGCAGAGCGTCCTTCCACGCTGGTGGGCAGGGCGCGTTTGCGGCGCTGGGCACGTCGTCTTTGCGCGCGTGAGGGGCGCGTGCGTTCGAGCGGGGTCGTTTCGTGGGGTTGGGTTTCTTCTTGCATAAGTGCTGCTCTAGCCGCCGTTCTCGACGGCGTGGTTTATGGCTATCTACGTCGGGGAAGGCGCAGATAACAGGATTACGAAATTATTTTCGCAAGGTAGCAATTAGGCGGACGGGTTTTTCGAGTGCCGTGAGCGCCGAGAGAATATCGGGCATGAGTAGGTCGGCTGCGTTAAGCGTTTCGATGGCTAAGCCTTCCTGAGAGAGAATGGCGATTCCGATGGCGGCGGCTTCGAGCATGGCGGCATCGTTGGCGCCTTGCCCGATTGCTATCACACCTTCGGCGCCGAGACTTGCTATGAATTCGGCTTTTTGCTCGGCTTCGTGCCCTTTTTGAATGATATGGGCTTTGAGATTAAGCTGACGGTCGATTTCGGCTTGTTTGCCGTGCGTGTTGGCGGTTAGCATGTGAATTTGCAATCGGTCACGCAGGGTTTTCAAATGGCGGGCTACGCCT
>JANTFU010000034.1 GCA_024763295.1 Anaerolineales bacterium | reverse complement strand
GCAGTCAGTTCTTCGCTGGCGGTGGTGTCGTCACCGCTGAGGGCGACAACGGTCTGCCAGAGTGGAAAAAGAGCTGTCGCTTGTTCTTTGGTAATCGCATCGCCTGTGTTAGCGAGTATCATTGTGCCATAGGCGAGCTGGTTGCGAACGCTGGCGGCATCGCTGTATTCGGTGCTGAGATATTCAGCGGCGAGCGAGGTTGTTTCAGTGATGGTTTCTTCTGCTGTGGAACCGCAAGCTGGAAGGATGAGCGCTACGACGAGCAAAAGGAGGGCGAGACCTGCTTTTTTCATGGTGGGTCTCCTATTGAACCAACGATTCAAGATAAGCGATCAGGGCGTTGTTGATAGCGGCTGAGATGCCGTTCTCTTTTGAGCCTGTGGCGCCAGTGACGCCTTCGGCTGCTTGACGGGTGGCACGTGCTTCGGGATTACCACCAGCGCCGTTCCCTTGACCTTGTCCGCCACCAGCGCCAGCGCCTGCGCCAGTGCCCATGGTGATGCCATTCTCGGTTGCCCAGGTGTTCATGTAGGCACTGGTGAGCTGCATCTGGTTGATGGCGGTAATCTGTGCGGGGGTGAAGGACTCTTCGATTTGGGTCAGCAGGGCAGCAACTTCTTCGGTAGCGCTGTTGCCGGAATTCGTCAGGTTGGTGAGGGCTTGCCAGTAGAAGAGCATCAGTTCAGCTTGCTCGGGGGTGATGGCGTTTTCGGTGTTGGCAAGTTCCATTGAGCCGAGGGCGAGCATGAGCTTTTGGGAGAGGGCGCCTTCAAAGCCATAGTCGAGGGCGACAGCTTGGGCTTCTGCTACTGGTTCTGCGGCAGCTTCGGCTGTGGGAGCGGATTCAACGGTGTTGGCTGCGGGTTGGGCTTCCGCAGCGGAGGCGGAATCCACCGTCCCGGCGGGCGATCCGTCACAAGCTGCGAGGGAGAGTATGAGGGTCAAGAGTACTGTGAGTAAGAGTGAGCGTTTCATAATATATTCTTCCTTTTTTACGTTTTAGGAAGTGACTGTCACTTCTGGTGAGGTTTTGAGACGAGAGTCTTTTGATATTCAAAAGGTTTTTCGTTCAAAGGCTTCTCGTAAGTGACAGTCACTTTTGGTGTATTTTTATTCGTGCCGTAGGGCAACGATCGGTTCGAGTTTGGCAGCTTGGGCGGCGGGATAGTAGCCGAAGAAGATACCGACGATGGCGGCTGCGCCAAAGGCGAGCGGAATGGAGAGCGGGACGATGCGGGTTTGCATGGTGCCGAGCGCGTTGAAGAGGTAGGAGCCGCCGACGCCGAGGATGACGCCGACCAGCCCACCAACGAGGCTGAGAATGATGGCTTCGAGCAGGAATTGCATGAGGACATCTTGTGGTTTTGCGCCGAGAGCTTGGCGCAGACCAATCTCGCGGGTGCGTTCGGTGACGGAGACGAGCATGATATTCATGATGCCGATGCCGCCGACGAGCAGGGAGATGCCTGCCACCCAAGCGAGCAGATCACGGAAGGCGGCGGTGGTGGCTTCTTGCGTGGCGATGATGTCTTGCTGAGTTTGTACGCTGAAATCGGGCGCGGCGGGGTCTACATCGTGACGTTCGGCGAGCAGGACGTTGATTTGGGTGATGACACTGTCGATTTTGTCCTGACTTTCGACTTTGACGTAAATGGTCTTGACACGGTCGCTGGAGAGGGTCATGCCCGTGATGTATTTTTGGAAAACCAGGTTGATGGGCAAATAGATACGTCCGTCGTAGTCGAGATCAGAAACAATGCCTTTTTCTTCCATCACGCCGATGATTGTCAGTTTGGTGCTGCCGACCGTTACTGTTTGCCCAATGGGGCTGAATTCGCCGAAAAGATCTTTGGCAATGCCAGCACCGAGTACGGCAACCTTCGCTTTGCGGTCATCTTCAACGGCGTTAAAGTAGCGCCCGTCTGCGACGGCGTAGTCACGAACGTCGGGGAAATCGGCGGTTGTTCCGATCACGGAGATGGCTTCTAGGCTGACGCCATTCGCTTTAATATCCTGTGCAGGCGGGGCTTGCTCGGCAGAGATGCCGGTAATACCGACGACCTGTTCTTCGATGGCGAGCGCATCGTCGATGACCATTGTTTTCGATGCGCCGGGCATCCCGCGCATGGGTCCTACGATGAGCAGATTTGCGCCGAGGGCGTTGATTTGGTCCGCGATGGCGGCTTCTGCGCCGGAGCTGACCGCCAGCATGACGATGACCGAAGCCACGCCAATAATCACGCCGAGCGTGGTCAGGAAAGAGCGCACCTTGTTCAGCGTCAGCCCTTCCCAAGCAATGCGGAGAGTTCTCTTGAATTTCATTTAGTAGCTCCTCATACATTCGCTCTCGCCGTCATGCCCGTCCGAGATGATCAAACCGTCTCGCACGCAGATGACACGCTGGGCATGTCTGGCAATTTCGGGTTCGTGTGTCACCATTACAATGGTAGCGCCGTTGTCGTGGAGCTTGTGCAATATATCGATAATTTCCACGCTGGATTTGGAGTCAAGGTTGCCGGTCGGCTCATCCGCCAAAATGACAGGAGGATTGTTGACTAGCGCGCGTGCAATGGCGACACGCTGCTGTTGTCCACCTGAGATTTCAGAGGGAAGATGATCCAAACGTGACCCTAACCCGACAGCTTCCAAAGAAGCGACTGCCCGGTTCCGAGCTTCGTCGTCGCTCACTTCTTCGTCGGGGTTGTAGAGCATGGGTAACATCACATTAGCGAGGGTACTGAGACGTGGCAAAAGATTGAAAGCCTGAAAGATAAAGCCCAATTTCTGATTGCGCACCTCGGCAAGTTCTTCGCGGCTGAGTTGGCTGACAACTCGCCCATCGAGGATATATTCGCCCTCGGTGGGGCTGTCGAGACAACCGAGAATATTCATCAGGGTCGATTTTCCCGAACCCGAAGGTCCCATGATGGCGACAAATTCGCCGCGCTTGACCTTCACATCCACGCCCGCGAGAGCGTGGACGGTGGCTTCACCTGTTCCGTATATTTTCTTTAGATTACGAGTTTCGATTAGTGCGGTCATAGTTTTTCCAAATCTGAGCGGTGGCTGAGTAGACGATGCTTTTCGCCGTATCGAAACCTGAGCGGCTTTTGAAAAGTGAATTTCTTTTTGCAAAGTCCGCTGCGATTTCGATACGCCTGACGATAATGCTGTCAGGCTACTCAATCTCCGCTGGAAATTTATATTTACTCGTCTTTCGTCTCAACAACGCCCGTGCTGACAATATCGCCGGCTTCAAGCCCTGAGAGAATTTCGGCGTTGGCGAAGTCACGCAAGCCGACTTTGACGGGGGTCAGTTTTAGATCGCCATTTTTGACGACGAAGACGGCATACGAACCCGGCGCAACTTCACGCAAAGCCTGGATGGGGGCAAGCAGCGCACCGAGCGCTTCACCGCCGATAATCTCCACGTCGGCACTCATGCCGGAGAGTATTGGCAGACCGGCGGGGTCAAAATCAACGAGGGAAACGATTACGGGCGTACCATCCACAGTTTGGAGCGCTTTTTCAACAGTGATGATCTCGCCATCGAGCACGACATCGGGGAAGGCATCGAAAGAGATGGTGGTCTTATTGCCGACGAGGGCTTTGTCCACGTCGGTTTCGTCCATGTAGAGGGTTATCAACAGGTCGTCGGTCGATGCGATGGTGATGATCGGGGAAGTGGTGACGGTATCGCCGAAGCTGGCGTTTACGCTCAGAACAGTGCCGGAGATTGGCGCATACAAACGGGTCGCGTCGAGGGCATCTTGCGCGGTCATCACTGCGAGTTTGGCATCTTCAAGCTTGGCAAGTTCCGCGCCCCAAGCGTCTTCTGGGAGTTCTTCGCCGTTCAGTGCGGCGAGATAATATTGCGCTTCCACAACGCGCTGTTGGGCGGCTGCGTAGGCTGCGCGCGTTTCGCGGATGTCCATTTCAGACGGCGCGGCGAGATATTCGGGTTCAAATTTGGTTGCGGCGACGGTGAAGGTGTCGGGGACATAGTATTCGGTGTAGGAATATTGGGCGTTGCGCAGGCTTTTCTCTGCATACTCAAGCTGAGCTTGCAGGTCGGCGGTGTCACCGGTCGCTTCGGCGATGGCTGTGTTCAGTTCGGCAACTTTATTTTCCCATTCATAGACCGCCGGGCTGATCTGGTAGATGAGCGTGTTGCGCGCATCGATCAGGGCGTTTTCGGCGAGGGCGAGTTCCTGTTCGGCGTTGGCGATGGCAAGCGGGGATGTCATCTCTGCCAGCGTGCGTTCGGCTTGGCGGAGTTTGACCTGTTCGGCGGTGTTGTCCAGTTCGGCGAGTAAGTCGCCTGCCATAACGGTATCGCCAACGGCTACGGAGAGGGCGACCACTTGTCCACTTGAGCGGAAGCCCAAAGATGCCTCAGCAGCCGGGGATACGTAGCCGGTCCCGTTTGCGTAAAGGATTAAATCTCCTGTGCGGACTTTGGCTGTCTGCATGGCAGGTTCTTCCGTTGCGGCATCTGCATCCGCAGTATAGGCGTTGTAGCCAAAATAGCCGCCAACGGCGACGAGAATGATAATAAGTAAAGTGATCCAGCGATTTTTGAACATGGTTGTGTCCCTTTCGGTTTTATGATTACACTGGCAGTATAGATTTGGATTGTAAAGAAATCTTAAAGATGGGGTAACGAAATGGTAATTATTTTTTCGGCTGCTTATCGCGTATAATCCCACTTATGCAAATTAACCAACCTACCATTATTAATAGCGAAAACCTGCGCCCGACGCACGTCAAAGTGAATTTGACGTATTTGTGCAATAACCTGAAGACAATCCGTGAACGGGTTACGCCGTCGAAGGTGATGGTGGTGCTGAAGGCGAACGCTTATGGTCACGGTATGGGCGTGGTCGCCCGTCACCTCGCGCCGCACGCGGATTATATTGGTGTGGCAGTACTCGAAGAGGGGATTCTGCTTAGAGAAATGGGCATTAATATCCCCATTTTGGTCTTGGGTGGTATTTGGGAAGAGCAAATTCCTGAATTCATCAAACACGACCTGACGCTGACGGCTTCATCGGTCGAGCGCCTGTTGCAAATCGACCAAGCCGCCGCTTTCTTAAAAAAGAAAGCAATCGTGCATCTTAAAATTGACACCGGCATGGAACGTATTGGTGTGCATTATTACAGTGCTCATACTTTGCAGGAAGCTGCGCTGGGCTGCAAACACGTTGACGTTGAAGGCATCTATTCCCATTTTGCGAATTCCGACGCCGCCGACCTGACCCATGCTCGCCTACAACTGGCGCGTTTCAACGAAGTACTCTCTTTCTACGAAAAACACGCTATCCCCGCGCCGAGACTGCGTCACATGGCAAATTCGGGCGCAATCTTGCAACTGCCCGAAGCAAATTTTGATATGGTGCGTCCCGGCATTCTGCTCTACGGCGTCTACCCATCTGATGAAGCCCAGCGTAGCGTGCAGGTTACGCCCGCGCTTTCGTGGTCATCGAAAGTCGTCTATTTTAAAGAAACCAAACCTAAGCATCCCGTTTCGTATGGATCGACGTGGCAGTCAGATGTGCCAACACGCTTGGTGACTATCCCGGTAGGCTATGGCGATGGTTATTTCCGCGCGATGTCGAACAAAGCCAAAGTCATTATTCGCGGTGTCAAACTACCGCAAGTCGGGCGCATCTGCATGGATCAGATGGTTGTCAATCTTGGCATAGATGGCACAGGCTACAACGGCGATGAAGTTGTGCTAATCGGCAAGCAAGGCGATGAACGTATCACAGCAGAAGACTTGGCGCGTTGGGCAGGCACAATTCCCTACGAAATATTGACGAATATCAATACGAGAGTACCGCGTATTTACACAACGTTAGAACGTTCCAACGTTTGAACGTCAACCTTGCGGTAGAATAGGGCGCTAGCAAACTGAATCACAGGATAAAAACATGAAAGCTTCACTCAAATATTACCTCACTCTCTTTGGTGTCGCGGGCGTCATCATCGCCCTCGACCAATGGACAAAATATCTCGTTCGTACTCAAATTCCCTTTGGCGGCGTTGGCTGGCAAGCCTTCAATGGCTTCACGCGCATCGTCCATTGGCGCAACACCGGCGCGGCGTTTGGCATGTTTCAGGAAGGCTCGGCAGTCTTCACCGTGCTGGCTGTCGTCGTTTCTGCGGTTATCATCTGGTTTTATAGTCAGGTCGAAGAAGAAGATTGGTTCTTGCGGCTTGCCCTCGCCATGCAGTTGGCGGGCGCGCTTGGCAATCTCATTGACCGCTTGCTGCACAATGGTCACGTTACCGATTTCATCTCAGTGGGCAACTTTGCTGTTTTTAATGTAGCGGATGCCAGCATTACAGTTGGGACGGGCATCATGCTGCTCGGAATCTGGATTCTGGAACGACGCGAGAAACAAGCCCAACAGGCGAGCGACGCGGAAGAAAGTTCGAAATCCGAATCGCCCTCAGGGACAGAGGCTTCCGTTTAATGGGCAGTCAACTCGTCGAGTTAGTTTTCGACTTTCCCCACCCCGAACGGCTGGATGTCTTCCTCGCAGAAGCCTTGCCCGAACATTCGCGCTCCCGTTTGCAGGGGCTAATTAAAGAAGGCAGGGTCACCGTTAATGGGCAGCCCGCTAAAAAAACGGGCATGAAGCTCGAAAAGGGAATGCGGATAGCCGTCAGCATCCCGCCGACGAAAGAAACCGATTTAGTGCCAGAAGCCATCCCGCTTGATATTCTTTTCGAGAATGACGATGTGATTGTGGTCAACAAAGCTGCGGGCATGGTTGTGCATCCCTCAGCGGGACATGAAAGCGGTACGCTTGTCCACGCCGCGCTTGCCCATGCTCCTGAAATGGAAGGCATCGGCGGCGAACTGCGCCCCGGCATTGTACATCGCTTGGACAAAGATACATCGGGCATTATTTTGCTTGCCAAAAATGATGCCGCCATGCGCTGGTTGCAGGCGCAGTTCAAAGATCGCAAGGTTAAGAAATTTTATCTCGCGCTCGTCGATGGTGCGCCGCCGACTCCGAAGGGACGTATCGAAGCGCCCATCGGACGTGACCCCTCTCACCGTAAAAAAATGGCGATTGTTTCCGAAGCCAAAGGACGCAATGCGATCAGTATTTATAAAACGATCGAGAGCTTTGAAAAACACACCCTGCTCGAAGTGAATATCCTAACGGGGCGCACGCACCAAATTCGCTTGCATTGTGCCTTTATTGGCGCACCCATCGCCGGCGATACACTCTATGGACATCGCAAGCAGCGCGTTAAAGTGCCACGTCAATTCTTGCACGCTGCAAGATTGACGATTACACTGCCCAACGAAACCGAGCCGCGCACCTTTGAAGCGCCGCTGCCGGATGAGTTGGATGATGTGTTGAATAAGTTGCGGGGGAAGAAGTAACGAGTGAAAAATGATGAGTGATGAGTGAGATTTTTTTCACTTCTCACTTGGCACTTGTCAAAATCCTATGAAGACAACAAACTTATCTAAATTCCAAATCTGGCTCCTCGCCATTCGTCCCAAAACCCTCCCTGCTGCTGGCGCTGGCGTAATTACAGGCACAGCACTTGCTTATTACGACGGGAAATTTGCCTTTCTTCCTGCTTTAGCTGCCCTCATTGGCGCAATCCTCTTGCAAATTGGTTCCAACCTTGCCAATGACGTTTTCGATCATCTGCGTGGTGCGGAGAGCAAAGAACGCCTTGGTCCCACGCGCGTGACGCAGGCGGGACTACTGACCCCCAAAGAAGTTCAGACGGGCATGTGGATTACTTTTGCGCTCGCTGCGCTCGTTGGTGTTTATCTCATCACTGTTGCAGGCTGGGCAATTTTACTCATCGGTCTGACTGCCATTCTCGCTGCAATCGCTTATACGGGTCCCATCAGCGATCGCGGGCTGGGCGATCTTTTCGTCTTCCTCTATTTTGGTGTCGCTGCCGTTGTCGGTACCTACTACGCCCAAGCGCTGACCACATCTTCCGCCGCATGGTGGATGTCCGTGCCGATTGGTTTGTTGATTGTGAATATCTTGGTGGTCAACAATCTGCGCGACATCGATGCCGATAAAGCTGCCGGAAAAATTACACTGGCAGTGCGGATGGGTGTGGATGTGACCCGCAAGGAATATGCTGTACTATTGGCGTTTTCCTACCTGATTCTCCCGTTCGTCCTTGCCTTCGGCTTGGTGCCTGCATGGACATTGCTCACTTGGCTCTCAATCCCAATTGCGTTAAAAGTCAACCGACTGGTGCAAACCGAAGCGGGGCGTCCGCTTAATCAGGCTTTGGCGGGGTCAGGACAGATAGCCTTAATTTATAGTATCCTGTTTTTTGTGGGAATCCTGGTCTCCAGTCTGTTGTAGAATAAAGCTGGCGTAAGTTGTAAGGATCATTCAAAGGATAAACTTCTATGAAAAAGACAGTGTTGTTTTTTATATGGATTGTCTCATTTTTGTTGAGCAGTTGTGGGAGCATCGGAGGGACTCCGCAAGTAGAAGCGCCCAATGTTGAGACCATTGTTGCCGCAACCTATGCCGCTATTTCGGCAGAGACGGCAAGAGCGCAGGCACTTATTACCCCAACCGCTACAGACACAGCAACTCCCACCAAGACATCCACCCCGACAAGCACAGCAACCTATACGCCTACCTATATTATCCCTTCGATGACACCATCGGCGACGATTACACAAACGCCTACAAACACCCCCGGAATTTTCGACTGTGCCTTTGTTTCCCAGTCGCCGAAGAATGGCACGGTTTTCTCACCCCGTGAAGAAGTGAAACTCTCTTGGGTTGTCAAAAATATCGGCGCAAAAGAATGGATTCAGTCGGACGTGAAGTACTTTTTTCTGCGAGGGGATAAATTTTATAAACGAGAAATTTACGGTCTGCCGTATAACACAGCAACGGGGCAGGAAGTCGAATTGCGCATTGACTTGGTAGCCCCAAAAGAGCCTGGGTCTTATGAAATGATCTGGGCGATGAAAAGGGGACAGAATCATGTCTTTTGTGAAACAACGTTCAAGTTTACGGTTGAATAAACGAAATGGAGCGAAAATGACTAAATCATTTATCAACAAAGCGCGTAATATAAAACAGGTTGCAGATGTATGGGAAGTTTCTGTTCGGGCGGCAAACGTTTGGGTAGATTCATCTTATGGTGGCGACCCTTATCGTCCTTGGCATGTACTTGTCGTCAGTCAGAACGACTTGATTATTCAGCAGGGACTTTTTCCGAAACGCCCCTCTGTCCATGAGATGGCTGAAGTTTTATATAAGGGAATGGTTCGTCCAATGTTTGGTGCAGGTAGCAAGCATCGCCCTACCAAAGTTCTCGTCAATGACGATCGACTTTTTGAAAAATTACAACCTGAATTGAGTGGCATAGATATCGAATGCCAAAAGAAGGAGGTTCTCTCCTTTAGCAACGTTGCTTATCAAGAGGTTTCCGCCCAATTTAATGAGGAAATAGACAGCGACTTTCCAAGTTTATTTTCGACTACAGGAGTGACAGTGCCTGCTCTGGCAAAACTCTATCAAGCTGCTGCCGTTTATTTCAAAACCGCGCCGTGGAAAAAACTGCCGCACGAAGAATTTGCGATTGAAATTTGCTACCCTGAAGATGCTGAACCTCGTTATGGCATTATTATTGGGCGAGCGGGAGAAAGTTTTGGTCTATCTGTAAATGATACATGGGAAGATTTGAAGCATTTTTACAGTTATTCGCAAGGGTTGACTACGACCAAAGGGAAGTATTCTATTATTTCTTTTACTTACGAAAAAGCCCATTTTTTGACTTTTGAAGATTTGGATGCAATTGAAAAATACGGTTGGGATATTCCCCAAAAAGACGCTTATCCCAGTGTAATGCGTGCAAATCCAAGTGATGGAAAGCGTATTTTGCCATTACAGAAAAACGATGTTTTTTGGCTGACAAACGTTTTGTTTGCACTGGCGGAGTTTTTTGGTGAAAATTTTGATACTGATGAATTCCTGAATAGTTTTGGTGAGAAGGAATATGAAAGAGTGATCGAGGTAGACGGGCTGTCTGGAAAAGAAAAGGTATCCATTATGTTACCGGTTTTTCTCTCCTGATTTCTGAAATCAAAGCGTTCATCGTGTTGCTGAGCGCTTTTTTGATTCCGATGTCCCTTCTCATTTTTTCAGGGAATGCAGGAGTGCGTTGCACCTCCTTTGACATAAGAAGTGCTTGATGACGGAGATTTTTTTCGGCAACAATATGGTCTCTGCCCAAAAGGTGCGACGCACTTTCTCGATTTACCCTGATTTTTTGAGAAGATACATTCCGAGCTATATCCGAAAGGGGCTTTTCCCAATCCCCGGATTGACGCGCAACCATCCGAAGACGGCGCGCGTAGTAGCCCAAGCTGTGGCTGCAATCCATAAGTAGAGTAGGGCGTTTGGGGCTTGAATATCTACCATTTGCACGCCGATGATGCCGATAGTTGTTGCGGCAAGCATGGCGTTGCGCAGGAAGCGGTAGTCGCCCGTGCCCCAATGTGCGCCGTCAGTCAGGAAGGCGATGGCGTTGATGGGCTGACTTAATGCCGACACAGCCCAGGCGGGGATGAAAACGGAAAATGCTGTTGCCGGGACGAGCATATCCATAACGAGAGCACGCCCAAACCACATCAGCGATCCGAGGGCGAATCCGGTCCCTAAAGCCCATTTTGCCCCCAGAATCACGACGCGCTTTGCCCAGTCGATTGCATCCTGTCCTACAAAATAGCCGACCAGTGATTGAACGGTGGAGGCGTAGGCATCGAGAGCGAGGCTGGTGAAGAGGAAAACCTGCCGAATGGCTTGGTGCGCTGCGCCCGCATCTGCGCTGATTTGGGTGGCTGTGCGCGTGGAGAAGGCGAGAAAAAAGTTGAGCAGCCCCGTGCGGACGAAGAGATCGCCGCCGACCTTGAGCAGGTTTTTGGCTTGGACAAGGGTGAAATTACGCGAGAGACCGAGTTTGCGGGCGATGAGTAGCACTCCGATAAGGGCGCCGAGCCATTGCGCGATGGTGCTGGCAAGTGCAGAGCCTGCCACGCCCATAGCGGGGAAGCCGAGGTTGCCGAAGACGAGTAGCCAGTCGAGCAGGACGTTGAGGGCGTTGACGCCAAGCGCGATCCAGAGCGGGGAACGCATATCTTGCAAACCGCGTAAAACGCCGAAAGCGACTGCCACCAGCAGGACAGCAGGTGCGCCGTAAGCACGGATTTGCATGTAGTTGACGGCTTCGGTCTGGACGTTGCCCGTTGCGCCCATCAGCGAGGCGATCCAGGCTGCGTTGGGAACGATGAGCAGAATGAGTAGCGCTGAGAAGCCGAGCGCCATCGAAAGCGATAGGCTGGCGATGCCGCTGGCACGGTTTTCTTCGCCGCGCCCGTAGGCTTGGGCAACTTCAGTTTGTGCGCCGATGTTGAGAAAGTTGAAAATCCAAAACAGGCTAGAGAGTGCGGTCGAGGCTGCTCCGAGGGCGGCAAGTGCAACTGAACCGAGGGAGGCGACAAAAGCCGTATCCACGAGGGCGGTCAGTGGTTCGGCAGTCATCGAAAGTAGGACGGGCAACGAGAGTGTGATGAGCGTACGGTTGGGGTGTGTTTGAAAGGGATGCTTCATGAATATAACAAGGGTTGCAAAGGAGGCAAGCGTGATAAGGGTTGCAAAAGTTGCGTGATTGTATCGTGAAATCGTTGAGTAGGCGTAAAGTCGTCGGGGCTTTGTCGGCGGTATACTATGCGAGAAATCACCAAAGGAGCGTCGCGATGAAGTTGAAATTTGTAGCTTTCTTTTTCTTCACTGTCTTTTTGGCGGGGTGTACGTCGTTTAATGACGTCCCTGTGGAAGCTGAATTTATGCCGACCTTTGCCTCGCCTGCTGATCTAGATACGCCCACCGAAACACCCATCCCGCCGATGGTGGTTGCGGACGCATCTCAGGCAAGCACGGGCAGCACGACGGTCTTTGCAGATGATGCGGCGGTCATCTTGGTGGGACGCGGCGAAACGTTGAATTTGCGCGCAGGTGCGGGGATTGAAAATGAAGTGATTGCACAGTTAGCCGCGAACGAGACGGGCATCGTCCGCACGGGCATGACGACACTGAAAGATGGTCAAAACTGGGCTGAAGTGCGTATGTCCACAGGACAAACGGGCTGGGTCAACGCATATTTTTTAACCGAGTATGTCTCTGCTGAAGCATTTTGCAATGACCCCAAAATTAAACGCTTATTGGATAATTTTTTACTCGCCCTGCAAACCCAAAATGGGGAGATGTTGGCAGGCTTGGTTAGCCCTGTGCACGGGCTGGATTTGCGCTATTTTCGTTATGGCAATGTTGCCAATTACACGCCCGAAGAAGCGCGCTGGGTTTTTGAGAGCAGTTATCAAATGATCTGGGGCAATGCGGCGGGCAGTGGCGAAGAAGTGCGTGGTGCCTTTCGCGAAATCCCTTTGCCGCGCTTATTGGAAGTTTTTGGGGCAGAACACCAATTGCTCTGTAACGATCTTGGACAGTTGCAGGCTTTCGCTCAAGAGCCTTGGCTACCTGAGTACGAAAATATTAACTTTTATCAGGTTTTTAAGCCCGGCTCTGAGCAATACGGCGGTCTTGATTGGCGTGCCTGGTTGGTGGGCGTGGAGTATGTCAGCGGCGAACCCTATCTCTTTGCCCTGACGAGCTTTGAGTCGGCACCGTAAACCGATTATAAAAAGCGTATTGCGTAATTATTTCGGCGCGTTTCAAATGAGTTGAGAAAGTTTTCGTATAACGTGTTGCGTATTCCGTTTTGAACGGTCTATGAACACGCAACACGCTACATTGGCAAAACTCTAACCGAAATGAAACACAGCCGAATGATTTTACGCACGAAAGCCACTACGCAACGCATTAATTTATTTCTCTAACTGTACGCTCAACGC
>JANTFU010000033.1 GCA_024763295.1 Anaerolineales bacterium | reverse complement strand
AGCTCTCTGGTGATGCACCCGATCAACGCCTTTGGCAGCGAAGAACAAAAGCAGAAATACCTCCCCAAGCTGGCAACGGGCGAATTGATCGGCTGTTTCGGGTTGACCGAACCCAATCACGGCAGCGACCCCGGCAGCATGGAAACCAAAGCCACCAAAACCGATGGTGGCTGGATTTTGCACGGCAACAAAATGTGGATCACCAACTCCGCCATTGCCGATGTTTTCATCGTTTGGGCAAAAGATACCGAGACGGGCAGAGTAAAAGGCTTCATCCTTGAAAAAGGGATGAAAGGCTTAAGTGCCCCGAAAATCGAAGGCAAATTCAGCCTGCGTGCCAGTGTGACGGGCGAAATCGTGATGGAACAAGTTTTTGTCCCCGACGAGAATCGTCTGCCCGAAGCGGATGGCTTGGGCGGTCCCTTTAGCTGCTTGAACAAAGCCCGTTATGGCATCGCCTGGGGCGCTCTGGGCGCGGGCGAATTTTGCTGGCACGCCGCTCGCCAATATACCCTCGACCGTCCGCAGTTTGGACGTCCGCTGGCGAATAACCAGATCATCCAACTCAAGCTCGCCAATATGATGACCGAACTGACCCTCGGCTTGCAGGGCGTGCTGCGTGTCGGTCGCCTGATGGACGAGGGCAAATCCACGCCAGAGATGATCTCGCTCGTCAAACGCAACTCGACGGGTAAAGCCCTCGAGATCGCCCGCATGGCACGTGATATGCACGGCGGCAACGGTATCTCGGATGAGTACCACGTCATCCGCCATGTGATGAATCTTGAATCGGTCATCACCTACGAAGGCACGCACGACATCCACGCGCTGATTTTGGGTAGAGCGCAAACAGGCTTGCAAGCCTTTACGGGATAAGTTGATAAGACACCGAGTGTTTTCAAAACACTCGGTGTCTTTTTTTGTCTTTTTATCCCCTTTTCTGAAACAGCGCCCAAACCGATCTGCGTCCCTTGCGGGCAGGCGCAGTTTTGTGCCAAAGCAGGGAAAAACGTTCGGCGGCGGTCTCTAAATCGGCGGGGGAGACGCCGTGATTGGCGGGCCTCCCGTCCGGCGGGTAAAGATGCGCATAGAGCAGCCAATATCCCCTCGGCGCGAGAATGTCATCCAAACGGGCAAGATAATTTGCTTTCCTTTCCCCCAGATTATGAAAACAGCCCATATCAAGGGCAAAATCAAAACGCCCCTCGATGCCGCTCAATTGGCTTGCATCGCTTAATTTGAAACGAACTTGCACGCCAGCCGCTTTTGCTTTTTTGCGCGCTTTGTGGAGGGCAATCAACGCCACATCCACGCCGATTACCTCCCATCCGCTTTGGGCGAGGGCGATGCTGTTCGTGCCGGTACCACACCCAAGGTCAATGGCGCGTCCGGCGGGGTGTTGGGCGATGAATTCGAGCAGTTCGGGCGGTGAGATGCCGCTATCCCAAGGTGGCTTGCCGAGATATTTCAGGTTGCTGGTAATATGATTCATGGTTAAGAAGGGCGCAACGCCGTGCATTGCTGAAAAGGAGCTTGAAATAAAGAAAAGTGGGGGATTTGTGATGAATGTCAGCAAAAAATGGCGCTCTTGCTTTGACAATTTAACCGTCTTCTCGTACAATCATGCGGTTGTTTTACATCCCATTTAAGAAGAAGGGTCCAATTGATGAAAGAGTATACCACTGAGTTTATCCGCAACATTGCTTTGGTTGGTCATGGCGGCACGGGCAAGACCATGATGGCTGAAGCCTTTTTACACTTTAGCGGTGCCACCACGCGCCTTGGCAAGGTCGAAGATGGCACCACCGCCTCGGATTTTGATGATGAAGAAATTCGTCGCAGCCTTTCGCTGTATACCAGCGTAATCCCCATTGAATATAAAAATACAAAAATCAACGTGCTGGACGCACCCGGCTACACCGATTTCGTTGGCGAAGTGATTTCTGCGCTGAGTGTTTCCGATGGCGCTGTTGTGCTGCTCGATTCGGTTGCCGGTGTCGAAGTTGGCACCGAGATCGCTTGGCGCTACTGCGATGCGTTCAATTTGCCGCGCATGGTCGTGGTGAACAAAATGGACCGCGACAACGCTAATTTCGAGAAGGTTTTGGCTTCGCTTGAAGAATTTTCTGACGCACGCCTGATTAAGCTGCAACTCCCTTGGGGCGAACGCGGCGACTTCAAAGGCGTCATTGACCTCCTGAGCAATAAAGCCTACGAAGGCGATGGCAAAACCGCAGTGGCTATTCCGGCAGATTATGCCGATGCAGTTGAAGAAGCGCGCATGGAATTGATCGAAGCCGCCGCTGAAGGCGACGATGCCCTGCTCGAAAAATATTTTGAAGGCGAAGAATTAAGCGATGCCGAGATTGCCAGTGGCTTGAAAAAAACCATCATGGCGGGCGATTTTGTCCCCGTCCTTGTCGCAGCAACCGGCAACGAACTGGGCGTAGGACCCTTGCTTGATAAATTCGTCAATCTGATGCCCTCCCCGGCAGAAAGCCCCGCAGTGACTGCCGAAGGCAAAGATGGCGTCGAAGAAGAACTGACTTGCTCGGATGATGGACCTTTGGCAGCCTACGTCTGGAAGACGACCGCCGATCCTTTTGTGGGAAAACAGACATTTTTCCGCGTCTACTCCGGAACGCTCTCAGCGGACAGTCGCCCCTGGAACCCGAAAAAGGGGATCGAAGAACGCTTTGGTTCCGTTAATATCCCTAGCGGCAAAGATCAGACCGGTGTCAAGGTCATTCACGCCGGTGATATTGCCAGTGTGCCGAAATTGAGCGAAACCGCTACCGGCGATACGCTTTGCTCACACGATCACCCGCTGACTCTGCCCGTCCCCGAATATCCGACCGGTCTCTTCCGCGTTGCGATTATCCCCAAGACACAGGCAGACTCCGCGAAGATTTCGCCCGCCCTAACCCGTCTCTGCGAAGAAGATATGACCCTCGACTGGTACAACGAATCCGCTACACGCCAGACCATTCTCAAAGGCATGGGCAACCAACATATCGATGTGGCGATCCGTCGCGCCGAGTCCAAATTGCAGGTCGGCTTGAACACCGAAGAACCGCGTGTGCCTTATCGTGAAGGCATCACCAAGAAAGCGACCGCTTCCTACCGTCATAAAAAGCAGTCCGGTGGCTCCGGTCAGTTTGGCGAGGTCCACATGACGATTGAAAATAACCCTGACGAAGATTTTGAGTTGAGTTGGGATGTTTTTGGTGGCGCTATTTCGCAGTCTTACGAACCAGCCATCCGCAAAGGTATTCTGGGCGTGATGAAAGACGGTGCTATTGCCGGTTATCCGATGCAAAACATCAAAGTTTCCATCTTTGATGGGAAAGAACACCCCGTTGACTCAAAACCGGTTGCCTTCGAAGCTGCCGCGCGTGGGGCTTTCAAAGCCGCTGTCAAGGATGCTGGTCCCGTGCTCTACGAACCCGTGATGAAAGTTCGCGTCACCGTTCCGGATGCCAACATGGGCGATGTGATGGGCGACCTGAGCACCCGCCGTGGACGTGTACAAGGTACCGAAGCCGAACGTGGCTCCACCACCGTCATCGCGACCGTGCCTTTGGCTGAGATGCTGAACTACACCAGCCAGATTCGCTCGATTACGGGCGGTCGCGGCTACTTCACGATGGAATTCGACTCTTACGAAATCGTCCCCTCGCATGTAGCGGAAGAAGTCATTGCTGCTGCGAAAGCTGCCGAAGAAGAAGAATAGTCAAAACGACGAAGAAACTGAAAAACCGAGCGGAAACGCTCGGTTTTTTTGTTGAAACCGATTGTTCTCTGCCTTGAATTGCCTCTCTGATAATATTTGCGCTCAAATGCCCTCGAAAAAATAGGGTTTCTGGGACTGCTTTTTTACTGTATAATCAGCGCCGTGTTAAATAAAGATTTGCGCCCCGAACTTATCTCCCGCCGTGGTGAAGGAACTGCCTGGGTGCTGACCCTAATTGTTGGGTTAGCGCTCGGAATTCTGCACTGGCGTTTAGGCAGCGTGCCGACTATGGCATGGATTTTCTTTGGCACATTGGGATTTGCCGCATTGAGTATGTCCTTAGGCAATTGGATGGACAGAAAAACGCTTCTTCGCGTGGATGGAAACGGGGTCTCGTTTAAGAACGGTGTGCGCGATGTTCGTTTTGGTTGGGACGACATCCGCCAAATTAACGTGATTCCGTTGCAGTGGGGCAAATCCGTCCAAGTGATTGGAGACGGAAAACACTTCGAGTTCCGCACCTTGGGTGAAATGCAGTACCAAGGTGAAGTCCGCGGGCGTCTCGGCTTTGCCGAAGGCGAAGCTGTCCTGCAATATCTTTTAGAGCAGACGGCTTTATCCCTTTTGAAAGAAGAAAAGGGACGCTATTATTACGGCAGAGCATAATTTGGCTACGTTTCGTGAGTTTCGCATCACGCAAACGCTGGCGTGATGCGATTTTTTTTGTATAAGGAAGGTGAACGATGAATATTGATGAACAAGTTGAACTCTTAATGCAAGGTACCGAATACGGTGACGAGGCGCTCAAAGAAGCGATGACGAAAGAGTTGCGCGAGCGCCTGATCGAGTCGGAGAAGACGGGACGCCCCTTGCGTGTTTATTGTGGCTACGACCCGACCTCGACTGATTTGCATTTGGGGCATACGATCTCAATGCGCAAGCTGCGCCAGTTTCAGGATTTGGGACATGAAGTCACTTTTCTGATTGGTAGCTATACGGCGCTGGTGGGCGACCCTTCCGATAAAAATAAAGCCCGTCCGGTGTTGACTTCGGAGCAGGTCATGGAAAACGCCAAAACCTACGCAGAACAGGCTTTTCGGGTGTTGGATAAAGAAAAGACCATTGTGCGTTATAACGGCGAGTGGCTTTCAAAACTGACTTTGGTGGACTTGATTAAATTGGGACAGGTTTTTACGGTGCAGCAATTTTTGGCGCGTGAAAACTTTGCCAAGCGGATGGAATCCGGCGAGCCAATTTACTTGCACGAAACCTTTTATCCGCTCATGCAGGGCTACGATGCCGTTGCGATGGAAACGGATGTGCAAATTGGCGGTACCGATCAGCTCTTCAATATTTTGATGGGTGGGCGTAAATTGCAGGAAGCACACGGACAAAAACCGCTCGTAGGCGTGATTTGTGGTATTTTGCCCGGCACGGATGGTGTGCAGCGCATGTCGAAATCGACCGGGAATATCGTGCCGATCAACACGGGGGCGGAAGATATGTTTGGTAAGGTGATGTCGATTCCCGATAGCGCGATGGGAACTTATTTCCGTTTGGTTTCGCGTTATACGCCAGCTGAGATCGATGCGCTTTTGGCGAAGGTTGAAGCGGGCGAGATGCACCCGCGTGATGCCAAGATGGAACTGGGGCGCGAAATTGTTTCAATCTTTTATGGTGAAGAAGCCGCCCAGCCCGCGCAAGATGCTTTTATTGCACTCTTTCAAAAGAAAGATATTCCCGATGACATGCCGGAATATGCGTTGCAGGATGGACAGACTGTTCTCGATGTGATGATTGCCGCCAAGCTGGTGCCGAGCAAATCGCAGGGACGCCGCATGGTTGATCAGGGTGCCGTTAAATTGGACGGTGAGCCTATCAAACGAGCGGGGGATGCGTTCCCCAACCCCGGCGTTTTGCAGGTTGGTAAACGTAAGTTTGTGCGCGTGAAGTGAGTTTGAAGTAGTCAGCTGAAAATGAAAAGCCGACGGGTTGCGTCGGCTTTTTGATTTGCGTGTGAGCTTCATGCCTGATCAGAGAAGAGAGTTGGCGTTTTGGTGCGGTTCTCCAGTTCAAAGAGCCTTGCACATTAATTCGTCTTTCCTTTTTTCTCGACCATTTTGATGAATTTCTCTACAATTTCAGGGTCAAAGCGGCTGCCACTTTCGTTACGGATATAGTCAATAACGACTTTCTGGGGCCATGCTTCTCGGTAGGGGCGGTCAGTGAGGAGAGCATCCCAAACGTCGATGATCGAGAAGATGCGCGCTGCCAGAGGAATTTCTTTTCCTTTTAGCCCGCGCGGATAGCCACTGCCGTCCCAGCGTTCGTGATGGCAGTAAGGAATATCGATTGCAGCGTGTAAATAGGGAATGGAAGAGAGCATATTGTAGGCAAATTGCGGATGTTGGCGCATAATCTGCCACTCTTCTTTTGTGAGCGGTCCCGGCTTTCGGAGGATGTTGTCGGGGATGCCCATTTTGCCAATATCATGCAGGAGCGCGCCGCGGTAGATGTTGATGAGTTCATCTTCTGGGATGCCAAGATAGCGGGCAAGTTCAAGGGTCAGTTCGGTGACATTGAGGGTATGTCCCTGAGTTTCTTTGTCGCGGAGTTCGAGGGCTTTGCCCCAGCCTTCCAGAGTGGTATCGTAGGCGAGGGCAAGTTCTTCGTTGCTCTTTTTTAGGTCTTCGACCAATTCATGGTTGTCGATTGCGATGGCAGCTTGACCGGCGAGCGCTTTGAGAAAATCCATCCATTCCGTTGGCATGTTGCGATGTTTTTTCTTGAAAACTTCGAGAATACCGAGAATATTGCCTTTGGCATTCAACGGAACGGCGTAATAGCAGGTGAATTTTTCTTCTGCGAGCCAGTTACGACGTGCGAGACAGACATCATCATAGGCTTGGTGGCTGTGAATAATCTTGCGCTGTCGGATGGCTTTTCCGGGTAAGCCCTCGTCATGAGGCAAGCTGAGTTCGTGTATGTTGGGATCTTTGAAGCCGCTACCGGCAAAGAATTTGAGATTTTTGGTGGTCTTGTCAACGAGAAGGATGTTTGCGGCATCGACTTCAAGTTGATTAATGGTTTGTTCGATTAGAAGTTGCAGGGTGAGATGTAGTTCGGCGTGTGCACTAATGGACGTATCGATATTGCGTAGTGCGGTCAGACGTTTGAGTTGTTGTTCGGTGCGCAAGTGAAGTTGTGCCCGGTGAAAAGCGTTACCGGCAATTTCTGCCATGATATTGAGGATTTGCCGGTCACTGCTGTTGAACTCACGCGGGGCTTCAGCGATAGCGCCGAGCACGCCGATGACGGCGTTGCTGGTACGCATAGGAACCCATAAACCATTCCAATTTCTAGCGAGGTATTCTGGATTATCGCTCTGGATGTAGGGGTCGTTTGCAACATTATTGCTTTGGTATGGAATACCCTCGCTGAAAACATGTCCGATAATCCCCACATTGTTTTTCTGTTCGTCTGCTTTGATATCGGCGATCCAGCCTTTGGCTTCTGCACGATAGATTTTGTCGGTGTAGGGTCGACTCATCCACACAACGCAGGCTTCGATCCGCAGTGAGTGGCTGACTTCGTCCAGCAGGATAGGGAGCATATCCATAGGGTTTTCAGTTGCGCGTAAGGCTCTGGAAAGTTGGTTGATGGCTTCGAGTTCTGCAAGGCGGGTTGTAATTTGTTTGAGTTGTTTGGCACTATGCAATGCGCTGGAAAACTGAGCCGCAAAGAGCTTCATGATGCGCTGATCGTTTTCGTTGAATTGGTATGTTTTGGGGGCGAGTTCGAAGAGTGAGAGTACGCCCATGAGTTCGCCGCTGTATACAAGTGGCAGTGCCAACGATGTGCTGAAGGGGAGCGTGTTCTTGTATTGGATGCTGCGTCCATGCCATGTTTGGTAGTCGGTTACCTGCATGGGTTTTAGATTTTTGGCTACCCTGCCTGCCAAGCCCTCCCCCATTTTTAGGCGTATATCCAACACTTTTTTCTGGTCGCTTGCGCTTAATCCATAGAATTTGCTGGCGATCAACTCCGTGCTGGATTCTTCATAGATGTAAATTCCCGCGTATGAGACGCCAATTAATTTGGTAGCACGTTCGAGCATAGCTTCTAGCAGTCGATCGGTGTTTGGATTGGTGACCATATCTTGGGAAACTTGATAAAGTTCGGCAAATTCACGTCCGCGTTGCTCTGATTCAGCAAGCAAGCGTGCATTTTCGATAGCTGCGGCGGTGTGGGCGGCGAGCATATCGAGTTGGATGGTGTGTTCGGGTGAGTAAATATCGGTTTCGTAGCTTTGTGCAGAAATGGCGCCTATGATCTCGTTACCGCTTAATAAGGGTGAGATAATCAGGGATTGTACTTTTTTAGGGCTGCCAAAGCGATTTTTAGGATTTAGGTTGAGGTTTTCGGCAGAGAAATTGTTGCAGATAATGGATTTTTCATTTTTTTCTACCGATGAAATGATGCTCTCGGCACGTGGCATGGATAACGCCGGATATCGGCTGCCTTTTTCGGCAAGAAAAACTGCATGGTCGTTTTCAGGATCGTCTTTGTATCGTAAGACGAGCGCAAAGGCATCGCATGGGATTAGTTTTTCCGCTGCCTGATAAACGCTTTCGTAAATTTTTTCTGGGGATTGAATGCCGCGTGAAATTTCCTGACTGATTTTGTGTAGGACGGCGCGCCGATCGGCTGTTTTGAGCGCTTCTTCGTAGAGGCGCGCATTATTGATTGCTGAGGCGGCTTGATGAGCAAAGACTTGAGCCAGTTCAGCATGTTTTTGCTGGTAAGTATCCACTTCTTTGCTGTCGAGCGTGATGTAGCCGATGATGTTGCCGCGGACGATAAGCGGGATTGCCATCCAGCCGCGAACGTAGTCGGTTTCTCCCCATTTGCCAAAGGAAGGGTCTTTTTGGGCATCTTTAAGAATAATCGGATATTTTTTTTCAAGAAGTTCCTGAAGTAATTGGTCGTTTTCAACTTTGAAGCGTTTGCCGATATGTTTGCCGTTTTTGGGTAAGTTATAGCCGCTTGTGATTTGGGTCTCGTCTCCGTGAAAGAGCATTACGGCGGCACTGTAAAAAGGGATGACGCGTTTGATAGATTCCAAGATGGTGTTCAGCACTTCATCAAGGTCGAGCGATGATGTGATTGTGTGAGCCGCCTGGCGTAGGGTTTCTGATTCTTGGCGGCGTTTTTTCTCTTCGTTGTAAAGGCGGGCGTTTTCAATCGCGATGGCGGCTTGCGTTGCAAAGGCTTGCGCGGTTTCCGCACTTGCCATATTGAAACGGTTTTTCTCTTTGCTATCGACCGCTAACATGCCGATGACTTTCTCGCGGAAAATCATTGGAATGCCCATCCAGGAATGTGTTTGTTTGTGGAGTTCTTCGCGAAAAGGTGCGTGTTCACGTTGTGCGTCATGCAGGATGACAACGCTTTTTTGTTGAATAACTTTCGTGTTGGGGTTGTCTCCCGGGATGGGGAAGCGGAGTTTCATAATTTCCTCCGCATTATCCAGACCGCGTGCGCCGATGATAATTAGCTCATTGCCTTTGAGTACTTGAACACTGGCGCTATCGTATGGTAAAACGCGGTTCAACTGCTCTAGAATCTGTTGGATGGCTCCTTTGAGATCGAGGGTGGATGTAAGTGCCAAGGCGATTTCACGCAGCGTTTCGGCTTCCTGTCGGCGGGTTTGTTCGGCGTTGAATAGTTGCGCATTTTCGAGCGCAAGCGCGGCACTGTGTGCAAATACGGTTACGAGATCGACATCATCTTGTGTGAAGTGGTTTACCTTATCACTGTCAAGGGTTAATATGCCGATTGGGCGTTCTTTGGCGATGAGCGGTACGCCCAGCCAAGAGCGAATACCGGGCATGTCTTTGAAGTCTTGGTAATTTTCTTCTTGCGCATTATTGATGATGTATGGATGTTTTTTGTCCAGAATGTAGGTGTTTGGATTTTCCCCAGGATAGGGGAAGATACGATCTTTTTCTTTTTTAATGACCAAGTCGCCCCGTCCGCCCACGATGACTAAATGGTCTCCGCGCAAGAGTTGGATTGATGCGCTTGTGAATTCGATGACGTTGCTCAATTCACTTAAGATCGCCTCAATCGCTTTGCTCGGGTCGCGTGAATTTGTTAAAGTGACTGTTATTTTTTGAAGTGTTTCTGCGATGTTGCGTTTTTTCTGTTCTTCTTCAAAGGATTGCAGCTTTTGTATGGCTGTTGCTAATTGGGTTGCAATTGTGCTGAGTAGGCGTTCATCTGCGGCGGTGAAATAGGCAGTCCGCACGCTTTCAACATTGATGACGCCTAAGACGTGGTCAATCACTTTGATCGGCACACATAATTCTGAGCGAATAGCGGCATTTGATGCAATATATTCGGGGTGTTGATGTACATCATCGGCGCGAATGCTTTTTTGTGTAGAGGCGGCTTTGCCCGTAAGCCCGTGTGTAAGGGGATAGCTTTTGGGAGTATCACTGCCTGAAAAACTATAGGAATCATGCACTGTGAGTGTTTTTTCTTTTTCGTCAACGATGATGATTCCGTAAATATCCGGATATAGTGTGTTCCCGATAATGTTGGTGATTTGTCGTAAGAGGGAGTTGATGTCTTTGGCTTGCGCACAGGTAAATGCGGTGGCTTGCAGGACGTTTAATTCGTTGAGTTGTTGTTTGAGCGTGATCTCTGCTTTTTTTAGCTCGCTAATATTTTGTGTAGAAACGATCACGCGTTCCCAATTAGTTTGATTTTCGTTGTGCGTTTGTTGCCAATGTACGCTTTGCGTAAAAGATGTTCCATCTAAGCGTTTGGCTTGCGTTTCCGTATGAAATTCTTTTTCCCCACGCCACATGGCAGTCAGGGCGAGTTGAAATGCATCTAGGGCATCTTTAAATAGAATATTGTCGAAACTGGTCGAGAGCAGTTCATCTTTGTCATTTGCTCTGTGTAAGGTAACCGCGCTTTGATTGACATCAACGGTTTTGACCAATTCCACGCATCGCAGTAAGTCTGCCCGATTTTCTTTAAGGTGATAGCCAATGTCTTTGACGCCCTGCTCTTCTTGTAGTTGTGTGAGAAATGCCTTGACGGCTGAAAAATCTTGCTCCCACATGGCGTATGGGGCGTTTTCAAAAAGCTCACGATAGCGAATTTCGCTTTGTCGCAAGGCTTCTTCTTGTTTTTTTTGTTCGCGTAAATCTCGCGCTACAACCAAAATATCCCTTGGAATCCCATCTTCGATGGACATCGGCGAAGATGATACGGCAACAGGAATTCGGCTGCCATCGCGTGCGATGAGTTCTACCTGATACTCAAATGCCTCGGTTGCCCCTGCCAGCCTTTTTTTATTTCTCGCTAAACCGGCTTTTTCGTCTTCAGGGCTGAGAAAGGCAGAAATATGTTTGCCTACACATTCTTCGATGGTGTAGCCGAGGGTTTGCGCCCAAATACGGTTCACATAAACCAGTCTCCGAGAAATGTCTTGCACCGTGACAAGGTCAAAAGATCGCTCTGCAAGCAAATGATAGCGAAATGCTTCTTCAGAGAGAGTAGATTTTTTTTCTTTGTTCTCAGAATCTTTCTTTTTCAAGGGGAACTCTCTTGGTTTTGACTTTACCCGTATTATAAAGAGAAATTTGACTGCGCGCTGTTTGCCTTTTCTCTGTTTTATTCTACTTATTTTTGTGATGCAGTAGAATAATAAAAAAATGAGAATAACGGAATAGATTTTACTGGAGTAAAGAAAGATGCAAAATCCAACCTTAGACCTGATTCATGCGCACGGTTCTGTGCGTCGCTACAAACCTGACCCTGTGCCTGTTGCCGTTGTGGAAACGATTGTTGCCGCCGCACAGCGTGCTTCTACCTCTTCCAACATGCAAACCTATAGTGTGATAGCGGTCACATCGCAGGCGAAGCGTGACAAACTCGCCGAGTTGGCAGGCGGACAAAAGCATATTTCGCAAGCGCCTGTCTTTTTGATGTGGTGCGCAGATCGTTACCGTCTTGAGCGTCTAAATACGCTGCGCGGTTATGAACATAACGCCGAATATCTCGAAAATTTCCTTGTTGCCGCAGTGGATGCTGCCATCGCGGCGCAGAATACCGCGCTTGCCGCCGAATCGTTAGGGTTGGGCATTTGCTATATTGGCGGTATCAGAAATAATACCGCGAGCGTCATCGAGCTTTTGGCGTTACCCAAACATCTTTTCCCGATCACTGGTATGACGGTGGGCTATCCAGACCATAAACCAAGCATCCGTCCGCGCTTGCCTTTGGGTGCGATTTTGCATTGGGAGCAATATAACCCCGACCAAGATGCCGCGCTACATGCTTACGACCGTGCAATGGTTGAAACTGGCATCTACAAGGGACGCCAAGTGGATGCGCCCGGCAAAACGGATGAAGTCGAAGAATATGGTTGGTTGGAGCATACTGCCCGACGTACATCTCAACCAAAGCGCACCGATTTGCTGACTGTGGTGAAACGCCAGGGCTTTGGGATGAAATAGGTTCTTCTTAGGCTAAGGGCGCAAAGATAAAGGCTTCGGGACGCATAAGCAGCATGGGCACTTCAAGACGCATTTGTGGCATATTGGGCGTGGAAATGGCGACGTTGTAAAGCGAGAGCCAACTGGTGCGTCCAACTTCGAGCGTAGTGCCAAATTCCGTTTGTGTGGAGATACGGTTTTCGCCCGAAAACGTCAGGAAGGATTTCCCAACCGCTTTGATTGGTACCATGTGGCGGTTTGGTTCGTTTTCCATGTAATCTAACTCAATTTCCACGCTGGGAGCGGCATGGTATGCAATGGTTTGTTCGACGGGCACAAAAATTTCGTCGAATTTCATGCTTTTTCCATTGCCGGTGAGCGAGATGACTTGTGCATCCAAAATGTGCGCATATTTGGGCGCACTGTCTGAGCGCAACCAGATGTTGATGCGGACGATTTTTGTGGTGACAACTTTGCCGTGAATTAACGCATCTTCGGTGTAGAACATGACGGGGGTCAGTTTCTCGTTATCTTTGAGTGTATACATGGGTACCTCCGCCTAAATTATAAGGGAAAGCTATCAAAAAATGGCTTTCAATTTGCCTTTTTCTTTCGGGAGGATTAAAAAGTTGTTGGTTAAGTTTTCGCTCGCCCCCTCTGCCCTGCGGGCATCTCCCCCAAAATGGGGGAGAATCTCCCTC
>JANTFU010000032.1 GCA_024763295.1 Anaerolineales bacterium | reverse complement strand
GGTAACAGAGGCAATTTCCCCATCCCGTTCTGCAACCACCACCTGCCCGGAGTCCGATGCGGCACTAAATTCCATGCCGGTCGAGACCAGCGGAATTTCTGGGCGCAACAACGGTACGGCTTGCGCCATCATGTTCGATCCCATCAGTGCGCGGTTGGCATCATCATGGTCGAGGAAGGGAATAAGTGCCGCACTAATACCAACGATCTGGTGCGGCGCCACATCCATATAGTCTACTTTTTCGGGGGGGGCAAAAAGGAAACTCGAATGGTCACGAGATGAAATACGGGGGCGCACAAACTCGTTATATTCATTTAAGGGAGCATTCGCCTGCCCCAGAATGTATTTGTCTTCAGCATCAGCAGAGAGATATTCAATAGATTCAGAATCAACAAAAGGAACAATTGGGATCATCCGGTTGAGCTTGGCAACTTTTTTGAGCATGTCCGCAGCCAGACGCGTACCATCTTCAAAAAGGACGTTCCCTTTGTCGTCCAGCAAATCGCCACGCAAGGCGCGTCCTTCCAGTTTCGGGTCATCAGCAGCCATTTCTTTGATGACTTTGCGATAGGGCGTCTCGATAAAACCATACTCGTTCACACGCGCAAAGGATGCCAAACGACCAATCAGACCGATATTCGGACCTTCCGGGGTTTCAATTGGGCAAATGCGACCATAGTGCGAGTGATGGACGTCACGAACGTCAAATCCCGCGCGTTCACGGCGCAGACCGCCAGGTCCCAACGCGGAAAGTGTGCGTTTGTGGCGCAACTCAGAAAGTGGATTGGTCTGATCCATGAATTGGGAGAGTTGGCTGGAGCCAAAGAACTCGCGCAGTGCCGCCACCAGCGGGCGGATATTGACAAGCGACATCGGCGAAAGTTGATCTTGGTCACGAATGGACATACGCTCTTTGATGACACGTTCCATGCGACGCAGACCGATGCGTAATTTGTTCTGGATCAATTCACCAACGGTTTTAATGCGGCGATTACCGAGGTGATCAATATCGTCCTTCTGCTCGATGCCGTTGTTGATCAAAATCATGCGGCGAATTAGGCGCACAATATCCATTTTTGTGATCTGGCGATGCGGGATCGGGACGTTTAGGTTCAGTTTCTGGTTGAGTTTATAACGACCAACACGCTCAAGGTCATAGTGACGCTGGTCGAAGAGTTGTTCTTGGAGGAAGCCACGCGCATTTTCGAGCGTAGCGGGGTCGCCGGGGCGCATACGTTTGAAAAATTCAATCAACGCGGCTTCGGCAATGCTAAGTTTGCTTTCGGGGTCCCATTCGGGTTCCTGCTTCAGCGTGGAAGCGATGTACATACGCTCAGGGTTGGTATCCACATCACTGAAGAGGGCGAGAATTTCTTCATCCGAGCCGGTCTGGAGCGGGGAGTCAGGGCGACCGTCATCAACGGCTGCCAAGGCACGCAAGAAGACTGTAATCGGGACGGTGCGTTTACGGTTGAATTTCAGGATGACATAGTCGCTCTTGCGGGTCTCGAACTCCATCCAGGCACCGCGATCCGGAATTAATTTGGCGGTAGCAAGCAGACGTCCAGTAGCGCGGTCGGCATTAGCTTCAAAGTAAACACCCGGGGAGCGGATCAACTGCGAGACGACGACGCGCTCGGTACCGTTAATCACAAAGGTTCCCTTGGATGTCATTTCGGGGAAATCGCCAATGAAGATATCCTGTTTGATCGGCTCAGGGACATCTTTCCCTGCCAGCAAAACAGAGACGTAAAGCGGGCTGGAGTAGGTCAGATCACGCTCAACACATTCGGCAATGCTGTATTTGGGTTCTTCAAACCAGTATTTCAAATCCCATTCTTTGGCTTCGGGGCTTTGTCCGGGAAAATAAAGCTGCATCCCCTTGTTATAAGATTCAATAGGGGAAATTTCATCAAAAAGACTCTCAAGCCCTTCACGCTTAAGCCGTTTGAATGATTCAAGTTGGACTTCAATTAGATTGGGAAGACTGAGCGTAACAGGGATTCGTGCGTAGCTCTTTTTAGGCAATACAGACGTCATGCGACTCTCCTGACCGTATTTTCGAGGGGTGATTAAATCAAGACCGTCCCACTCTCTCGCGGGACAAGCAAACTTGGATTATAAACGAGGGGTTTCTTTTCAGTCAAGCGTTTTTTTATGAGAATTCGGGGAATTTCGCCCACTTTTTCGACTAAAATAAGGCTTATCCAATATTTGGACAACGACGCAAATTTTACCACGCTTTGCGCAACTTCCCTTTTCAGCACGGGTTTTCTTAGACAGTTTGGTGATGGCAAATTTTGACTAATTTCATCTACTCTATTCTCTTGGCTCTAGCCGCCGTCCTCGGCGGCACTTTGTGAGAGAAATCTGCGCCGAGGACGGCGCAGGGAGCGATTTGTTAAAAATCTTTTATCAGTCAATTTTGACCACTACCGGCAGTTCTTATCAACGCCATTCAGGAGGCATTATGTCAGACGCACCACAAGTAAACGACAAACGTGAAATTTTTGGCTGGGCAATGTACGACTGGGCAAACTCCGCCTTTAGCACCACCATCGGGACGGTTTTTCTCGCGCCCTATGTAGCCGCCCTTGCCCGTAGCGCAGCTGAAGCTGCCGGAACAAGCACCGTCTCATTTTTCGGCATCCCCGTTGCGCCGGATTCGTTCCTCCCTTATATGATCTCTCTCTCGGTTTTCTTGCAGGTGCTTTTCCTGCCAATCTTGGGCGCAATCGCAGATTATTCACATCTCCGCAAAGTCATGATGCGCATCTTTGCGACCATCGGCGCTGTTTCCACCATCCTAATGTTCTTCGTCAGCGGCTCACTCTGGTGGCTGGGCGGTGTGCTATATGTGCTCGCCAACCTGACCTTCGGCGCGGCAATCGTCTTCTACAACGCCTACCTGCCCGACATCGCCAGCGAAGACGAACGTGACCGCGTCTCCTCCTATGGCTGGGCAATGGGCTATCTTGGTGGCGGCATTTTACTCGCGCTCAACCTTGCCTTCTATCTTTTTAGTGAGAATATTGGTGTACCCGAGACACTCGCCATTCGCATCAACCTCGCATCGGCAGGTATTTGGTGGCTGGGCTTCTCCTTCATCACTTGGAAACGCCTGCGCTCGCGCAAAGCCTCCCGCACCCTACCGCAAGGAGAAACTTACGTTGGGATCGGTTTCAAGCAGCTAATCAAAACCATTAAAGAAATTAAACACTTCCCTGAAACCTTGCGCTTTCTCGTCGCCTACTTCCTTTATAACGACGGCATCCAAACCGTCATCGCCGTTTCATCCACTTTCGCTGCCGCACCACTCATTCAGGGCGGTCTCGAACTCGACACATCTACGCTAACCGCCGTGATTCTGATGATCCAATTCATGGCATTTGGCGGCGCATTGCTCTGGGGAAAGCTCGCCAAATGGATGGGCGCAAAACAGTCTGTTGTCTTCAGCCTGATCATTTGGTCAGGCGTCGTTATTTATGCTTACGCCGGGCTTAAAGGCGAAAATGCCACGACAGAATTCTTCATTCTCGGCGCGTTCATTGCACTCGTGATGGGCGGTTCGCAAGCCATCAGTCGCAGCCTCTTCGCCCAGATGATTCCCGATGGGCACGAAGCTGAATACTACTCCTTCTACGAGATCAGCGAACGCGGCACATCCTGGATTGGACCATTAGTCTTCGGTCTCGCCAATCAGATGTTTGGCAGCCTGCGCCCTGCCCTGCTTTCCCTAATTTTCTTTTTTGTGATGGGATTAATCATTCTCCCCTTCGTCAAGGTGGATAAAGCCATCGCAGACGTCAAAGCCTGGGATGCGAATCGCGCCTGATTTTGGCTTGATACCGTTAAATAAAGACACCGAGTATCTCGAAGATACTCGGTGTCCTTTGCTTAAATTCTGAATTTTAGATGGTTTTGTCCATTTTTTATGCTCCTGATATTTGCCTATAACAAATCTTTGGGAAATTCAAACGGAGCATGCACAAAATCACGCAAGGCAGGGAAATCTTTACTCAACATCGCAAGAAAAGCGCGCGCAGTCGCCGATAAGGGGTACTCCACAGAAGAAACACATTTAAGTTGGCGCCTAAGAATTTTCTCTTTTATCGGGAGGCTGACAAGTTTGCCTGACTTCAACTCCGTTTGGATAGCACAAGTTGGCAAAATAGAAATTCCCATTTTCCGCATAACAGCCCGCTTAATACTTTCCGGATCGTCCATTTCATAAGCGATCTGTGGGGTAATCTCATGCTCATCCAATAAGCGATCAACCCAAGAGCGTGTTTGACTGTCCATGCGGCGGGCAATAAAAGGTTGTTCGCCAATATCCTGTATCGAAATGGCATCACGCCCAACCCAAGGGTGATCCGGGGCAACAACGACGAGCAAAATGGTGTCTTTGAGCGGAGTAACTTGTAGAACAGAATCTTCCCGTATTTCCCCTTCCAAAATTCCTAGCTCGAGTTTTTTTGACTTGATTTGTTCTATCAGATTTCCGGTAATGTCCGTTTTTAACGAAATACTGATAGACGGAAAGTTTTCGCGGAAGCGTTGCATCCAATCGGGGAGCAGGTAAATACTAGCGCTGGGCGTAGCACCTAGATTTAGGCTACCTTCTTTTAGTTTGGTGATGTCGGTAGTGGTGCTTTCGGCGGCTTCTGCTAGCCAGAGTATTTGTTTTGCGTATTTGAGTAGATTTTCCCCGGCGGGGGTTAGGTAAACCCCACGTTGCGTGCGCTCAAACAGGAGAGTGCCCAGTTGGGTTTCAAGCGTGTGAATATGCTGGCTTATGGCTGCCTGAGTTAGATAAAGCTTTTGAGCCGTCTTTGTAAAGCTGCCTTCTTCGGCAACTGTAGTAAATATTTTTAGTTTATAGAGGCTAAGCATAAGTTTTCTGGTATTAGATTTTTCTAATGTCAATTATAAGTGGTTAGTCGATATTTTGACAGGTCTATTTAAATAGACATCGCAAAAAGACGTTCGCGGTGACGTGAATCATGTGGGGAGGTTATTACAAAATGTGCCTGAAATATCCCCCATCTAACTCCCCTAGCAAGCGAAAAAAACGTATCTAAACACCAAACATCTGTAACTACCTACGTCATTGCGAGGCAACTTTATCGTCGAAACACTTCCCCACATCTGCGGGAGACTACCGCATCACAAGTGCATGCTCCTCGCAATGACATTCATGGATAGCGTAGGTAATTACTTTTTTATGAGCTGGCATAGCCTTTGGTATTACATAACTCGTTTATATAATTGGCACCATGATGCCAAAACAGGCAGATGACAAGTGTAATAAACCTCGAAAACCAAACCGCAGGCGAAGGTAGGATTCCTGAATCTTGTGGATTTTTTTCAGCGATCAAGATGCGGGCAGTCTAAAATCGATGCAAACTCAGAGTTGCTCCGGAAGCCACGAAAAAAGGCACAATACTCGGCGAAATAACCAACAGCAACAACTTTTATCCAAGTCAGGTTAGTGCTTGAGAAAAACAATTATCATCTGATATACAACAGCTTTTGGTCAGCAAGCTACGAAAAAACAGGCAAACCAAACAACTCGTAAAGCCCAAGCCCAAAACGCGAGCAAGGCACTTTTATCCAATCTCGTTTGTACGCGGATTAGTTCTTTAGCCGCAATCGGAGTAAGTGTCGAAGTTGGTTGTTTGCGAACAAAAATCCAAAGAGCCATGCGAAACCCGCTAAAGAAAGCATCATATCGCTATTAAGCATACTGAAGATAATCCCCAAGAAAATAACCCCAGCGGGAACTGATAGTTTTAATCCCGGAAAGGCTTTGCCGATATCATGGAGGGTTAAACTTAAACTTGTAAGTGCAATTGCCTCTGTGGCGAGTGAGAGAAAGCCGTCAATGGGGAAAACTGAAAAAACAGCGCTTACTAGCATTAAAATACCAGCGAAAGCAATTTTTCTCTCTTGTGTAGATTTATATAAACAAATTAGCCCTGCTCCTAAAACCGCTTTAACGATTGCCCAAAATAATGGCAATATACTCGCGGGAAGACCAAGTGCTAACCAAGGAGATGCTACGATGAAAAGCGCGTAAAAAACGCCCAAAGTTAATCCTGTTGAAAGAGTGTTTATACAAGTCAGATTCGCTAAAATTGATTTTTGTTGCATTTCAACCTCATAGATAATTTTTTGCACACACCAAGTTGTGTGCTTTAAACTTAGCTAAAAAAGCGTCCCGCGAAAACAGGACGCTTTTTTAGTTTACAGGGATTACAAGGAAAGAAAATCCCTACGGTTTTTGAGCTGAATCGAAAAGTTCTTTTTCAATAGCACTTAACTCGTCCATGCCGCCTTCGTTTTTGATTTTCTCTAAGCGAGCCAAATACATATCTTCAGAGTTCATTGAGAATAAGTCTTTGGTCTCAACGCCGACATTTTTTGCGCCAGTTTTCATCGCCCAGATAAATGCACCTAACCAAAGAAGTAGATACAAGGCATAAATAAGGACTTGCATCGTGTGGCTTGTGGGCGCAATCAGCGCCGGAACAAATGTGGTGCTAGTGTAAGGGGAGCTGCCCATCAAACCATCCCAGAAATCGCGAGCGAGGGTGTAGGGCAAGTAGCCAACGTAGAAGAAGGGCCAAATCAATAAACCGGTGATGTAGAGCAAACCGGTGCGACCATAATTACGGAACTCACACCCAATCATCAGGAAAGTTCCCAAACCGAGCAATAGCCCACCGAAGATGTCCATTGAGAGCGAGGTCATTTCTCGGATAGCAATACCGGTCTTGTGGAATTCTAGCCCTGTGGATTGTGCAAATTGCGTTGCGAAGGCTTCGGTTGCCCAGTGGTGACCTTCCATTACGCCAAAAAATGCAAAGGCGATGAAGATTACAGTGCCGGTGATGAGGAGGTGCAAACTTAATGCGGCAAAAGGTTGATATGAAACAAATACGGTTCGAATGGAGAAGGGCATGCGTAGAATTTCTGCGCCTTTACGTTCGCCTTTGGAGGCAATGGATCCTAGTTCGGGGTTGATTAAACCACATTCAGTCCCGAAGCCGGTTTTGGCAACTGCGCCACCCAACAACACACCTAAGATTAAGAGCATGATGATATTGGGTAAGTTTTTAGCGCTGATCATTGCGCCAAACATTTTAGTTTTCTCAAATGAGTCCGCATAACCAACTTGAACTGCATAATTGTTTCCGAAGAAGGCGTTGTAGAAGAAGAGTAGCCCTAAGATAATCATAAAAGCAACTAAACCTTTATAGATCCAAGATTTAGTGTTCGAGTTATCTTTGTCATAAACCAATCCGTCAGCCCAACCGAGATCTTTGGCTTGCGAAGCAAACCACATAGTGTCTTGGCTTCTAAAATACTGCGAAAGATTCAACTGCCGCAATATCGCAAAACCGATAAGTGCCCCAATAGAGGCAAAGAGCATTACAACCCAACTCTTTATGTTCATCGCCGCAAAACCACCCAGTAAGTGGTGCAAAGTACATCCACCGGCAACGCGAGTTCCCCAAGCAAAGAAAAATGCCCCAAAAGCGGTTGAAACCAACAAAGCTTTGGGATATTTTACCCAACCACGGAATTCGCCTTCTAACCAAGCAAAAACCACCGCTGAAATTAGTGCGCCAATAATCACCCACTGCAACGAGGGTTGATAGTCCGATTTGGTAGCAATTAAACTGCCGTGGAAAACCGTTGTTTCTGCGCCGGCGAGCATGCGTGCCATCCCGCTGGTTACGCCGATAAATTTGTGTTTCGGTGCGCCCAAGGGCAAAAACAGGAAGTTAATCACCTCAGCGATGCCAGTCATTAAACCAGCTACCCACCAAGGCCATTGCTTTTTCATCCACCCTTTATTTTCATTCCCGTTCTTAAATTGAACGGAAGCTTCACTTTTAGACATTTTATATTCTCCTCTTTTGACCTCTTTCTTGTCTCAAAATCCCAAATATAGTCTTTTGAGCAAAAAACAGAATCTTTCAACAAATATGAGCAATAATGAAACTTTCTTTTCTTTCACATACAGGGATATTTCGTGAAGAGATTACCCTATATGAGAGTGTCCTCTTTTTGCCTAAAGTCTATTTTTTCGGCAAAAAAAGACACAAGTAAATGTCACGTTATGCAAACACCTCCTTTTTCTTTGGAATGATTCAGTTCTACGAATAAACACTCAATTTTTCTCTTCAAAAACACGAATATCCTTGCTTAGAAAAACAAGAAGAGACGATGCCTTTAAAAAAAACAAGTGTTCTAAAGCAAAAACGGAATTTTTTCCTTTTCAGGACAGGGATTTAGATTAAATAATTTTAATGAAATTACCGCTTTCAAAACACCCATCAATTGCTTATCCCCTTATAAGGAACAACTAATACCAATGCCATACTTCATATATATACAAATTGCGCAAGATTAGTTTTAAATACTCGAGTGCCCATTCCAGCTCGCATTCGGTCTGTTTGGCAGCTTTTTGACATTATCGTAGTTACCGATACTGCCGTTAACTGCTTCCAATCCCTGTACAATCACGAGCTTGTTCGTCTCATCTAAGCACTCGACCTGTTTTCCTACCTTAACTTTGTAAGTTAACAGCCTTGCATTGGGGTTCGCTATAGTGTAGAACAGACGGACACATCAACAAACAGCTTCATTAACAACAAAAACATAAAGAATTCACATCCCAAAATCGACGGATAAGCCCCAAAAGCCTTCCACATTCCAATGGAAGGTTTTTCAAAACCGAGACGTAAACGCGCCTGATTTTGGCTTGATACCGTTAATAAAGACACCGAGTATATCGAAGATACTCGGTGTCTTTATTTTCCTACACCCCAAGTAATTCCCTTAACGCCCCCATCGTCGCAGGGATCAACTCCGGCTTTGGCATCGACTCGGCAATGATGCCGGGATCCTTCATCCCATGCCCGGTGCAGACGATGACAATCTTCTGTCCTTTGGCATTAAAACGTCCGGCTTCGATCTCGGCTTTCAAACCAGCCAGCCCCGCAGCGGACGCTGGCTCCACCCAAACGCCTTCGCTCGCCAGCAAACGCTGTGCAGCGAGAATATCGTCGTCACTTTGAGCGATAATACGCCCGCCTGACTCTTCAGCAGCTTCGAGTGCCTGTTCGCCACGCGCCGGTTTCCCAATGCGGATGGCAGTCGCAACCGTTTCAGGATTTTCTACAGGATGCCCCACAACCAGCGGCGCGGAACCAGCGGCTTGCACGCCCAAAATTTGGGGAAGTTTTGTGCCTTTCACTTGCGCATATTGTTTGTAACCTGCCCAATACGCGGTGATATTGCCCGCGTTCCCAACCGGCAAACAGTGCCAATCAGGAGCGTCACCGAGCACGTCACAAATCTCGAAAGCGCCACTCTTCTGTCCCTCGATGCGGTAGGGATTGATCGAGTTGACCAACGCCAGCGGCGTCGTATTGGTGATTTCAACCACCATCGAAAGGGCGTCATCGAACGAACCTTCGATCTGGATCACGTCTGCGCCGTAGGCGATGGCGCCTGCCAACTTTCCAGCCGCGACTTTTCCTTCGGGGATGAGTACCACAGCTCTCATCCCGGCGCGCGACGCGTAGGCGGCGGCGGAAGCAGCAGTATTCCCGGTCGAGGCACAGATCACGGTCTCGGCACCCCGTCCAAGCGCCTCGCTAACCGCCGCTGTCATCCCGCGATCCTTAAATGAACCGGTCGGGTTCAAGCCTTCATATTTAATATAGATTTCATCCGCGCCCAAATCGCGCGCCAAACGCGGCATGGGGATGAGCGGGGTATTGCCTTCAAGCAGGGCAACAGGACGGGTGTGTTCGGGCAGGTCAAAGAGATGCCCATAACGGTCTAAAATTCCTTTGTATGGCATGGAAACTCCTAAAAAGATTGCATAAAAATTACTGGTTTGCAGTGCCCGCAAACCGATGTGACATTATAATGCCCAATCGTTGAAATGTGACTCCGCGAGGAGCACGCTCTTGCGACGAAGCGGTCTCATGCTCCGTGGGATTGCTTCGTCGGAAGTGCATCCTCCTCGCAAAATCATCCAAATTTGAAATTATTGTTATCTTTGGAGTAATTGAAATGAAAATTCATGTAAAAGTACCCGCCACAACGGCAAACTTGGGACCTGGCTTTGATGCGCTCGGTTTAGCGCTAAATCTGTGGAACGAAGCGGAATTTACCTGCACGGCTGCGGATGAGATTGCGGTGACAGTCAGCGGCGAGGGCGAAGCAAAGCTGCCGCGCGATGCAGAAAACGGGATTGCCAAAGCCGCACGAATGGTCTACGAGATGGCAGGAAAATCTTGCCCCGGCTTACAAATTGATTGCGTGAACCGCATCCCGCTTGGATCCGGAATGGGTTCCAGTTCCGCCGCGATGCTCACAGGGATGCTCGGTGCGAACGGCTTGCTCGGCAACCCGTTTTCCAACGAGGAGATTTTGAAGCTGGCAATCGAAACCGAGGGACACCCCGACAACGTTGCCCCCGCAATGTTAGGCGGTTTGGTCGCATCCATTGTACACGGCGAGCGCGTCTTTTCGATGCGCCTGCCCGCCAAAGCCGGGCACGGACCAATCCATGCAACAGTGGTCTTGCCCGATTTCGCTTTCCCCACCAGCTATGCGCGTTCCCTTCTCCCAAACGAAGTTGAACGCTCGGATGCGATTTTCAATATCAGTCGCGGCGTGCTAGTGACTGAAGCTCTGCGCACCGGAAACATGGAACTGCTCGGCATTGCAATGAAGGATGCCTTGCACCAGCCCTATCGCTTACCGTTAATTCCTGGCGCAGTTGATGCCTTAAAGGCTGGCAAGAACGCGGGCGCGTCGGCTGTGGCACTTTCGGGCGCGGGACCGAGCCTAATCGCTTTTTCGGCAAAAGAAAATCCCGCCGTCGGCGCGGCAATGAAAGCGGCTTTCGGCGTGGCGGGGCTGAGCGCACGCATCTTCGAGTTGGGGACTAGCTATGAGGGCGCGGAAGTTACTATCGTTGGGTAGAAAAAACAGAACGCGGATTTAGCGGATTATGCGGATTTTCGCGGATATTAAGAGAGCCACCTTCTTTTCAGAAAGTGGCTCTTTCGTTTTCTAGTTCTTATTTAAACATGACGAACACAAAGTTGCTCAAAGAAAAGTCCAGTGCTTCGCCAATTTTCAAAACAGTCCAAAAGAGATGTTTTCGCCTGTCTTTTTTGTTTTTTTGCGTGTTGCGTGTTGCGTAAGCAAAAAAAACATTACGAAATACGCAACACGCAACACGTTTTAAACTGATTTTATCAGCGCAAAGAGTATAAACACAAAAAAGGCGAAGCTAAAGTAAAGCTGTTTCTAGCCTAAAAGCACCCGCAGCTTTTCAATCGCCTTCTCGATATTCTCGATTGAGTTGGCATACGAAAGGCGCAGATAACCTTCGCCATATTTACCAAAAGACGTACCGGGCAGCAGGGCAACGCCCGCTTCTTCGAGCACCCAATTAGCAAACTCATCTGAAGTTTTGCCGGTCGCTTTGATGTTCGGAAAAACGTAGAAAGCGCCCTGCGGTTTTTGGCAAGAAATCCCGTTGAGCGAGTTCAAGCCATCAACGATGACATTACGGCGGCGTTCGTACTCGGCGACGACTTTCGTAACTTGTTCTTGATCGCCTGTGATGGCTTCGAGACCCGCATATTGCGCAAATTCCGCCGTTGAGCCGACTGAATGCGTCAGAAGCAAGCCAACACGCTCTGCCAATTCTTTCGGCATGATGCCATAGCCAAGCCGCCAGCCGGTCATGGCGTAGGTTTTCGAGAAACCGTCCATAATAATGGTGCGCTCGTCCATGCCGGACAACGCATAGATCGAGGGCGCATCTTCCATGCCATCATAAACGATTCGGGCATAAATTTCATCCGAAAGCACCCAGGCATCGTATTTTTTAGCGGCAGCGGCGATATGCTCCAAATCCGCTTTAGGGATGATGCCGCCTGTCGGATTGGACGGTGAGTTGATAATGATGAGCTTGGTTTTCTCGTTGATGAGTTTATCGAAAACGTCCAAATCGAACGAGAAATCATTTTCTTCGACCAGCGGCACGGGCACAGGCACACCGCCCGCCACGCCAATCATCGCTTCGTAGGTCGGGAAGCCGGGGTTCGGGTAGATGACTTCGTCGCCGGGGTTAACGAGAGCAAGTGTGGGGAAGAAAATATTTGGTTTGCCGCCGGGGCTGACAACGACTTGGTTTGGCGCAATCTCTATCCCTCGCCGAGCAGAGGCGTCCATAGCGATCGCCTGTCGAAAGGCGGGCGTTCCGGCGGGCGGGGTGTAGCGCGTGCGCCCGTTAGCAATTGCCCGCATCCCTGCGAGGCTGATGTTGGAAAAAGTCTCAAAATCGGGCTGCCCAATTTCAAAGTGAATAATCTCGCGCCCGCTGGCTTCCAGCGCCTGTGCTTTTGCGAGTACGGCGTAAGCACCTTCTTCTTTTAAATGGTTGGTTCGATCAGCGTACATTAGAGTTTTGGCAGCACAATCGATTGCTGTCCCTGATATTTGCCTTTTTTGTCGGCATAAGATGTTTCGCAAACTTCATCGGCTTCAAAGAAAAGCACCTGCGCCAAGCCTTCGTTGGAATAAATTTTTGCAGGAAGCTGGGTGGTATTCGAGATTTCGAGCGTCACATAGCCTTCCCACTCCGGCTCAAAAGGTGTCACGTTGACGATGATGCCGCAGCGCGCATAGGTTGATTTGCCCAAACAGACGGTCAGCACGCCGCGCGGAATACGGAAATATTCCACCGAGCGCGCCAGCGCAAACGAGTTTGGCGGGATAATGCAAGAATCGCCCTTGAACTCGACCATCGACTTGGGATCGAAATTCTTCGGGTCAACGACTGCCGAGTGTACGTTCGTGAAAATCATAAATTCATCCGCAACGCGAATATCGTAGCCATACGACGAAACGCCGTAAGAGATGACACCATCGCGCACCTGATTTTCTACGAAAGGCTCAATCATTTTTTGCTCGATTGCCTTTTTTCTAATCCAATGATCCGGTTTTAGTCCCATAATTTTCTCCTTTTTTATAAACCTGA
>JANTFU010000031.1 GCA_024763295.1 Anaerolineales bacterium | reverse complement strand
AACTTGTTGGTTTCGATACGGCGAAAAGCATCGCCTACACTTCGACAAGCTCAGTAGCCACTCAACCAACGAACGCTTCTATGAAAAAATGTCATGTGGTTAGTAAATGTTTATCTTAAGTAGCGCTTTGTCTGTCTTGTGAAGTTTTACAAAAAAATGTATTTAAAAGTGCAAATGGTTGACAGTCAATGCTCTTTTTGCTAGACTGATAACGCGCGTTACTAAACACTGTTACCCAAAGAAAAAGGAGATGTTGTGCCTAAAAAACGAGCCACAAGTCAAGATGTAGCCAATGCTGCCGGGGTGTCACGCACAACCGTTTCTTTAGTCTTGAATAATGTTCAAGGGGTTAACATTCCCGAATCAACGCGTGAGCGTGTCCGTGATGCTGCCCGTGATCTTGGATATGTGCCCAATGCCACTGCGCAAGCCCTTGCCACGCAGCGTGCCCGCGCCATCGGATTGATTATGACGCGCAGCCCCGAACATATCGCCTCGGATGTCTTTTTGCCCCAACTAATCAGCGGCTTGCTAACGGTCATCAAAAAGCGCGATTTCCGCCTCCTGATTGAGATTGTAGATGGAAACGCCGACGATCGTGCTTATATCAAATTGGCACAAGCCAAACATATTGACGGCATGATCATACTAACCCCTCGCTCCACAGATGAAGGCATCAAAAAACTCGACGAAATGAATATCCCCGCCGTGCTAATCGGTGGCATTCCTGAATGTCGTCTGACCTCTGTGCTTGCGGATGATCGCGCAGCCTCGCAGCAAGCTGTTGAGCACCTCACAGCACAGGGACATACTGAAATAGCCTGCATCCTCAATGCTCGTGAAATCTATCCGGACGCGCAAAACCGCCTCGCCGGTTATCAAGATGCCCTCAAAAAAGCCGATATTCCCTATCGAGACAGCTTGGTGCGTTTTGCTGACTTTGATCCCCAAAGTGGTCAGGTAGCGATGGAAGACCTGCTCAAAAAAGAACATTTTAGCGCCGCGTTTATCGCCAGCGATAATGTTGCTATGGGGGCAAAACGTGCCATCCGTGAAGCCAACCTGCATATTCCCGAAGATATTTCTATCGTCAGTTTTGACGATATTCCTTGGGCTGCCTATGCCGACCCGCCCCTTACAACGGTTCGCATCCCTGCACAAGAGATGGCAAGTAAAGCCTGCGTCCTCTTGCTGGATATGATCCACGGCAAGAAACCCTCCCGCCAAACCTTTTATCTAAAAACAGAATTAGTTATCCGTCAATCAACCCAACCCTATCGTCCATAATCCATTCCGGAGTCCCCATGCCAAAACTCTATGCCGGTATCGAAGGCGGCGGCACCAAATTTATTGCCGCAGTCGGCACATCTGATGGCGAAATTCTCGCCGAAACCCGCATCCCGACCACCACGCCCGCCGAAACCCTCGGCGCGTGCATTGACTTTTTCAAGGCGCAGGAAGATGAATTGGGCAAACTCTCCGCCATCGGGATTGCCACTTTTGGTCCTGTGGAATTGCGGAAGGATTCAGCGCGTTATGGATACATCACCTCGACCCCAAAATTACGCTGGGCAAATACAGATTTACTCACCCCCTTCCGCGACGCATTCGAACTCCCCATTGGGCTGGATACCGATGTGAATGGCGCGGCGCTCGGCGAGTGGCGTTGGGGCGCGGCACAAGGCTTGGATACATTTCTCTACTTTACGATTGGTACCGGCATCGGCGGCGGCGGTCTCTTTCAGGGACAACTCATGCACGGGATGTTGCACCCCGAAATGGGGCATATCTCGCTGCCGAGAATGCCGGAGCATACCAGCATCTGCCCCTTCCACGAGGATTGTTTTGAGGGGCTGGCATCGGGGACTGCGCTAGAACATCTCTGGGGCAAAAAAGCGGAAAATCTTCCGGTTGGGCATCCCGCTTGGGAAACGGAAGCAAGTTATATCGCAGGCGCGCTGCGTTCCTTCATCTGCACCATGTCCCCCCAGCGTATCATCCTTGGCGGCGGCGTGATGAATCAAGCACATCTTTTTCCGCTCATCCGTCAGAAGACGCTCGAAGCGCTAAACGGTTACGTCCAAGCGCCGGAAATTATTGAGAACATTGACGAATATATTGTCCCCGTCGCGCTGGAGGGTAAAGCCGGCGTTTTGGGCGCATTCGTTTTGGCGGAGAGAGCTTTAAACCGCTAAGACGCGAAGGACGCCAAGAATTTTCAAAAAACTTGGCGCTCTCTGCGTTTTGGCGGTTCGTCTAAAGGAGCAAAAATGAAAGGCGATATTATTGTTTTGGAGGCGCATCATATCGCGGCGGCGAAGCAGATTGTGCCGCAGATTTTGGATGCAATAAAGACGAAGCCGACTCGTTATACCATCACGGTAGCGGGTGAGTCGGGCAGCGGCAAGTCGGAAACGGGGAAAGCGATTGCCGATGAACTCGCGGCGGCAGGCATCAACGCCGTGCTGATTGGGCAGGATGATTATTTTGTCCTGCCGCCCAAGTCGAACGATGCGCGCCGACGGGAAGACCCCGAATGGCTCGGTCCGCATGTCGAGGTAAAAATGGATCTGCTGGATGGCAACCTGAAAGCCGCCATCGAGGGTGCGGAGTCCTTTGTGAAGCCATTAATTGATTACAACGCCAACTCGGTTGAAGAGCAGGTTGTCGATTTGACAGGTGTAAAGGTCGTGATTGCCGAAGGGACGTATACCTCGCTCTTGAAGCATGTTGATACGAGGGTTTTCATCGCCCGTAATCGCATGGACACGCTCGAACACCGCAAAAAACGCAATCGCGGCAACGAGGTCGGCGACCCTTTTATTGAGAATGTGTTAAAGATGGAGCACAAGATTATTGCCGGGCATCGCTTCTTGGCGGATTTTGTGATTACGAAGGAATATGGCGTATTGCGTGTTGCGTAATGCGTGTTGCGTAATGTCGCTATGGTTTCGATACGCCTGATGATAGTGCTGTCAGGCTACTCAACCGCCGCTAGTTTTTTATCCTAATTTAGCGTAGCCGCTGATTGAGTAGGCGATGCTCTTCGCTGTATCGAAATCAAGGCGTAGCGGTTTTATACGAAATACGCAATACGCTCTACGCATTTTCGAGATTATAGCGGTGGAAAACTGCCCCCCTCGCACCAACACTCTGTAAGGAAAACTATGCCAGTCAAAAACAAAGTTCAACTCATCACCTACCCAGACTCACTCGGCGGCGATTTGAAGGCGCTGCACGAAGTCATCGAAACCCATTTTCCTGACGCCTTTCAGGGCGGAATCCACATTTTGCCGCCTTTTCCCTCGTCGGGAGATCGCGGTTTTGCGCCGCTGACCTACCTTGAAATCGAGCCATCCTTCGGCGACTGGAGCGATGTGCGCAAGCTGGGCGAAAAGCACGATATTCTGCTCGATTTAATGGTCAATCATATTTCCGCTCACTCCGCATTTTTTCAGGATTTTTTGCAACACGGCAAGCAGTCAAAATATGCCGACCTTTTCCTGACCATCGACAAAATTTGGGCAGACGGAGAAATTCCTGAAGATGATTTTGCAAAAATTTTCCTGCGCCGCGAAGAACCCTATTCCGATTTTACGATTGCGGATACGGGCGAGACGCTGCGCGTGTGGACGACTTTTGGCAAAACAACGCCCTCCGAGCAAATCGATCTGGATGTCAACTCGCCTGCCACGCGCCAACTGCTAAAAGCGTTTTTCGAGAATTTTGCAAAACACGGCGTCAAGATCGTGCGTTTGGATGCGGTCGGTTATGTCAACAAAGTGCCCGGTACGAGCTTTTTCTTCGTTGAACCCCAAATCCACGAGTTTTTGGATTGGATCACTGAGCTTGCCAACGCGCTCGGCATTGAACTGCTGCCCGAAGTCCACGCGCATCACAGCATTCAGCGCAAACTCGCCGAGCAAGGGCACTGGATTTACGACTTCATTTTGCCGTATCGCATCCTCGAATCGCTTCTTGAGCGAAATAGCACAGATTTGGTCGCCTATTTGCAGGATAGACCCGCCAAACAGTTCACCATGCTCGATTGTCACGACGGCGTGCCGATTAAACCCGATCTGGACGACTTATATGACGGAACGCGCGCCAGAAAAGTAGTGGATACCTGTCTCGAACGCGGCTCCAACCTTAGCTTGATCAAAGCCCCCAAATACCGCGACCCGGACGGATTCGACGTTCATCAGATTCGCGGGACAATCTACTCGATGCTCGGCAAAGATGATGATGCCTACATCGCGGCGCGGGCGATCCAGTTTTTTGCACCGGGCGTGCCGCAAGTTTATTATGTCGGTTTGCTGGCTGGGGAGAATGACCAAACTGTTTTGGCGGCAGGCGGGGAAGGCAGAGATATCAACCGGCACAACTATTCCTTAAACGAGATCAAGCAAAATCTCAGGCGCGAGGTCGTGCAGCGGCTTTTAACGCTCATCAAGTTCAGGAATGAGTATCCCGCCTTTGATGGAGAATTTACCGTTCTCGAATCTGATTCCGCTGCGATCCATTTGAAATGGCAAAAAGATGAGCAGATTTGCACGCTGCATATCAATTTGGCTACGATGAAATCCGTTTTGGGCTATGTCGATGAGACGGGTGCCGATGTAGAGGTTGTGCTTTAGATGAAGTTTTTGGCTATTAGTGATCAGGTTGTCGATCGCGTTTATACGCTCGCTGCTGAGGGGCATTTTGGCGAGGTGAACCTGATTTTGGGTTGTGGTGATTTGCCGTATGAATATTTGGAATATTTGGTGACGGTGATGAATAAGCCGCTTTTTTATGTGCCGGGCAACCACGATCCCGTTTATAGCCGTAGTGATCCGCGTTCTCGTGCGGAGGGGGGCGAAAATCTTGATATGAAAACTGTGAACTATAAGGGACTTCTGCTGGCAGGGTTGGGCGGGAGTATTCGCTATCGTCCGGATGGCGTCAACCAGTATACGCAAGCGGAGATGTTCTGGCGAGCCTTTCGCTTGTTACCGCGCCTTTTGTGGAATTTTGTGCGCTATGGGCGGATGGTGGATGTGTTGATTACGCATTCGCCGCCTTTTGGCATCCATGATGATGATACGCGCGCACACGAGGGATTAAAAGCGCTCAATTGGCTGATTGGCTTTGCGAAGCCGCGCTATCTCTTGCATGGACATACGCATTTTTACCGTCAAAATCTTGAAGCCTGTGTCACGGATGTGGGCGAAACAACAGTCAAGAATATTTATCCTTATAAGGTGATTGATTATGGGGAAGTGGGGTAGGGGGGCTTTGAAATTCTTTCGTTTCGCCTTTTTTGTGTTTACGCTCTTTACGCTATAGAATTAGGTAAAATGTTGCGTATTGCGTATTCCGTAATGATTTTTTGGCTTACGCAACACGAAACACGCAAAAAAACAAAAACACAGGCAAAAACGAACTCTTTGTAGCCTGTTTTTAAAATTGGCGAAACTCAAGTGAAATTTCAGGATTTTGCTTTTGATGGTCTTTTTTACGGCGCAGGCGTAATCGTTATATCGTGAATATCGTTGACGTAATTTGCCGTGTCTGCGCAGACTTCGGTCAGGTTTTGAGCGAGATTGTTCCAGGTGAGTTCCAAGCCTTTTTCGTTGGTGGCGTTCACTGCCAGACCTAAACAGCCAGCGCCGGCATTGTAGTTGACCAAGGTAAAGCGCCAGAGATCGTCATAGCTGGCGATTTTGCCGGGAGGTTCATCGGTGTTGTTGTAAACGACATACGCCGTTTGTTCGCAACTGGCGCGTAGGGTATTTGCAAAAACATTCACGCTGTAATCTGCCTGATTGAGATCAATGCCCAATGGACAGGAATCACAGGTCGCATTCACGCTAAAAATCAGCGATTCGCGCAAATATTCGCGATCTTCTTCACTCAGATTCAGGTAGCCTTTGTCACATTCGGCTTCATCCAGCACGGCGGGACAAAATTGCTCATAAAAAATCGCATTCCAGGTAAAGACAAAATCTGCGCCTTCAAAGGTGAGCTGTCCTAAACCAATATCGGTGCCGCCATTGAAAGCGCCGGGCCAAAATTGGCTCTCGCGCGCAAAAAGACGTTTGAGCAAGACTGCCGGAACTTCGGCGTCATTTGCGGCATCTAAAATCAATTTGTCAAAGCGATTTTGCCATTCGTACATCGCATCTTGGGCGACTTCCAGCCCGCATTGGGTTGCAAATCCGTCTTCGCCGATGCCAAAATCAAGACATTCACTGGCATCCACGACACCGCGCTCGATTAAATTGCCAGCTAAATAGGTATAAGAAAGATCGGATTCAAGTTCACTCGCTTCTGCCGGTGTGGAAAGCCAATCGGGAACTCCGCCTGCGGGCGGAAAAGCATCCCAACTGAGCGCACAGCTTGGATTTGCCTCGCCCCGCCACTGCGGGCTGATTACGTCCACATACCAGAAAAAATCACCATCTTCGGTTTCTTGCAGCAAAACGCGAACCTTTGCTTGAAAAAGCTCACTCGTATCGCCATAACTCGAGATTGCCCAAAAAACCACCGTCTCGCCAAGTTCGTCCGTCTCGTTAATGGGCAGTTCACAGCGGTTGCCTTGGCAATAAAATTCCGCGCCGTCAAAAGTGCCGAGTACCGCGCTGATTTCCTCCCCACTAATCGGTTCTTCGCCCTGCAAGATCAGGGTCGGGGGCGTTTCGCAGCGATTCGTCTCATTTTCCACCGTACAGCCTTCGAGATTCACCCAAACCTGCGGCGCGGGCAGCGGAATCGCCACTTCCCGGGTTTTCAACTCACTACTTGCCAAATGAAAATAATAACCGGGGCATTGTGAAGGATGATTACGCAAGGTTTCTTGTGGGCAATTATCTTGTGCGAACCACGCATCCGCCAGCCCCTCACCGCACGCCACATAGACCTCATCGTAATAGGGCAAGCCTTCATGCTCCACGACCATTTCGCAGACCAATTCCTGTTCTGCCCAAGTACGCATCCACCAAGTGTAGCTTGTATATTCCTGCGGGGCAGAAGTGTAGCGATCGGGTCCTGTCGGGTCGTTGGAGCCAGCCGAAACCAAGCCGACCTGCACCATGCTTAAAACAGCGCCGATCAGTAAGAAAACCCCCAGAATTTTTTGCTTGCTTTCTTTTTGAAAAAACATGCCCCTTACCTCTAACCACAAAATCACTTCATTATAGCAGGCTTTCCACACGAGAAATACACCCAGTGAAAAAATTGTTTTATAATCCCCGCCATGCAAAAACTTCTCGCAAACGCCCACGAACTGTTTGGCATTCAACTCAATCGTCCGCAAATGCAACTGCTCGCCACCTACGAGCGCGAATTGATGATTTGGAATGAAAAAATCAGCCTGACTGCCATTCGGAATGAAGCCGGAATCCGCACCAAACATTTTCTGGATTCGCTTTCTTGCGTACAAGCCTGGGGGGATAAAGTACCGCAAACGCTCGTGGACGTTGGCACGGGTGCCGGTTTTCCGGGCTTGGTACTCAAGATTTTATATCCCCGTTTAAGACTGACTTTGGTCGAATCGGTCGGCAAAAAAGCGGATTTCTGCCGACATATCGTCGAAACCCTACATCTCGAAAACGTGAGCGTTATCCAAGCCCGCGCGGAAACGCTCGGACAGCAACCCCGCTTCCGCGAATCTTTCGACTGGGCGGTGGCGCGCGCCGTTGCTCAACTGCCCATTTTAAGCGAGTATTTATTGCCGCTCGTCAAAGTTGGCGGCGTGATGCTGGCACAAAAAGGTGAGAGCGCCCCGGTTGAAAGCCAAGCCGCGCAAAATGCTTTGCGAATCCTCGGCGGCGAAATGCGTCAAATGCTTCCCGTCACCTTGCCCGGCGTGGTCGAAGAACGCTACCTCGTCATCGTCGATAAAGTTGGGGCGACGCCCCCAAAATATCCACGCAGGGAAGGTACACCGGCAAAGAAACCGCTTTAGCAAAGCATAAATACCGAGTGTCTCAAAGATACTCGGTGTTTTTTCTCTCGTAGTACAATCCAGCTATGGCAAAGCTCAAACTCGATTTACACGACATCTACAATCGCGGTGACAAAATCGAAGCCGAACTCAATCGCATTATGCAAGAAGCGGTTGAGAAGAAAATCTCACTCGTTGAGATTATCCCCGGCAAAGGCAGTGGACAGCTTAAGAAGCGCGTCCTGCGCTTTCTTAACCAGAAACATATCCGCGCCATGTATCATCGCGTGGATAAAGATAGCAAAAACTTCGGGCGAATCTTTGTCCATTTTCGGCATTAATGCCAGGTTGGTGTCAACGTCTCCCGACGCTGACTGGAATCGCAAACGCCGATGTCAGGGGGCTTCGGACTCCGTAAGCGATTATTGACTTAAATTACACCACCCTAAAACCCCATGAAAAATCTTCAAAAAACTCGCCGTATTCTATTGTTCGCCATGTTCTTGATCCTCATTGCCATCCCGATTATCGCTGCCTATTTCACCATCACAGGTTGGGAAGGTATGTGCTACGGTTTTACGGATGGCAGTTGGGCATGTCCTTGGACGGAATTTTTTACCAACCAACTTGGCTATGTTTTTGTCTTCGCCTTCCTTCCGCTGATTTTTGTGGGTGGCTTTTGGCTGGCGATGACCATCATTCAGTCCATTTTGAAAAAAGAAGCGCGCTAATATCCCAAATTGTCAGTCAAAGACATGACACTTGCCCCATGACAAGCGCGGCTAAATCCGTATAATAACGCGCATGAGTATCCGAATTGCTGTAGACTTGGGTGGTACCCATTTGCGCGCCGCTGCTTTTCGTACCAATAAAACCGAGCCGCTGATCCACAAAAAGATTAAAACCCGCTCTGAAGGCGAACCGATCTTCGAGCGGATTCTTGGTTTAATTCGAGAAGTGATGCCTGCCGACGAACCGATTTCTGGCATTGGTGTAGCGGTGCCGGGACCCGTAGACCCCGAAGAGGGCATCATCATCCAGATGCCCAATATCCCTGAAATGCGCCATTATCCGCTCGTGGCAGAGTTGCAGGCGATATTAAACGTGCCGGTTTATCTCGGCAATGATGCCAATTTGGCTGCACTTGGCGAATGGCGTTATGGCGCCGGGCAGGGACATGATCATTTGCTTTATTTCACGATTAGCACAGGGGTTGGCGGTGGCGTGATTTCTGACGGGCATTTGCTTGAGGGTAGCGCTGGTTTGGGCGCAGAAGTGGGGCATGTGGTTGTCAAAGCCGATGACGAAGGTCCGGTGTGCGGATGCGGGCTTCACGGTCATTTGGAAGCGCTTGCTTCGGGGACGGGAATCGCAAATTATGTTGAATGGCGGCTCAATGACCCTGAAACGGAATCCAACCTACGGTCGAGTGCGACGCGGAACGCCGTCACGATTGCAGAGGCGGCGCGGGCGGGCGATCCGCTGGCGCTTGAAGCCTATCGGCGTGCCGGTTATTATTTAGGAATCGGTGTGGCGAGTTTTTTGCACATCTTTAATCCTTCGATAGTCATTCTCGGCGGTGGTGTTTCGCAGAGCCGCGAGTTGTTTTGGCAGCCTTATGAAGAAAGTTTGCGGGCGAATGTTTTCAACCCCGCGTATTTAGAAAACCTTGTCCTGACCACCGCCGCCTTGGGCGACGATGCCGGTTTGCTTGGTGCGCTGGCATTGGTGGAGACAAAAGAATTATCTCTTTAGGAGCTTTGTACAATGTCTAACTTTCCCGGTAAGCAGGGTCGCGCAGTGATTGAGCGCGATGCCTCTGTTGTTTCGCCCTCTTATCCGCGCGCTTATCCTTTCGTGATGGATCACGGCAAGGGTACTGAAGTGTGGGACGTGGATGGTAATCGTTTTCTCGATTTTGCGGCGGGGATCGCCGTCAATTCGACCGGACATGCTCATCCGAAAGTTGTTAAGGCTATTCAGGATCAGGCGGAGAAATTTTTGCATATTTCTTCGGATTTTTATCATCCTGAATGGGTGAAACTGAGTGAAAATCTCGCGTCGATTGCGCCCTTCGAGGAGGACGCGCGCGTATTTATGACCAATTCCGGCACCGAATCAGTGGAAGCCGCCATCAAACTTGCTCGGTATCACACCGGACGAATGGGTTTTGTCGGTTTTCTAGGCGGTTTTCACGGGCGGACGATGGGTTCGCTCTCCTTTACCGCGAGTAAGGCAAAGTATAAAAAGGGGTTTATGCCCACAATGGACGGCGTGGTGCATGTGCCGTATCCGGATGTTTATCGCCCGCTTTTGGCGAGCCGCCCGGGCGAGCCGTACGGAAAAACGGTTGTGCGCTACCTTGAAGAAGAAATTTTTGGGCGCATTATGCCCGGCGAGGAAGTTGCCGGAATTATCATCGAGCCGATTCAGGGCGAGGGCGGCTACATCGTCCCGCCGCCGGAGTTTTTCCCTGCGCTGCGCGAAGTCTGTGATAAATATGGCATTTTGCTCATCGCCGATGAGGTTCAGTCCGGCATGGGGCGCACCGGCAAGTGGTGGGCAATTGAGAATTTTGGGGTGGAGCCGGATATCGTCACCTCGGCGAAGGGCATTGCTTCGGGCGTGCCGCTCGGCGCGATGATTGCTCGAAAATCGGTGATGACTTGGACGCCCGGCACGCACGGCAACACCTACGGTGGCAATCCCTTGGCTTGTGCCGCTGCCAACGCAACCTTTGACCTAATCTCGGAAGAATATCTGGCAAACGCCGCGACTGTCGGCGAATATACGCTGGATGCGCTGTCTGAAATTCAGGCACGCCACCCCAGCGTCGGCGATGTACGCGGAATTGGCTTGATGATTGGCATTGACTTTGTGAAAGACAAAGCCACGCGCGAAAAGAACGGTGCCCTGCGCGACCGTGTGGCAAAGTTGGCTTTTGAGCGCGGTCTAATCACGCTCGGCTGCGGCGAGAGCGTCATTCGCGTTTCGCCACCCTTGAATATCTCAAAGAGCGAGGTTGATGAGGGCTTGAAGGTCTTTGAAGAAGCCATCACGCTTGCGGAAAAAGAATGAATTTGAAATGAAGAGCGAGGCTTGCCTCGCTCTTTTTTGTTTGGGTGCGTTTCAGTTTCTCGGGCTGGATAATATTCATTTAGAATATCCCTTATGAGTGTATATATCCTTTCCATCCTGCTTTCATCCTTTTTGCTTTTTCAAATTCAACCGCTAATTGGCAAATATATTTTGCCTTGGTTTGGCGGCACAGCGAATGTTTGGTCTGCCAGTCTGCTTTTTTTTCAGCTCATGCTGACGGGCGGCTATGCCTACGCGGTTTGGGTAAGCGAAAAGCTATCGCGGCGCTATCGGCGTTGGGTGCATTTGCTTTTGCTGACTTTCTCGGTATTGGTGCTGGGGCGAAATATTCTCGGCTGGCAGGCGCCGATTTTTCCGCCAAAAATTTGGCTGGGCGTGGGCAGCCCCTTATGGAATATTCTAAAAATCCTATTTGTCTCGGTCGGTGTGCCTTATTTTTTGCTTTCGACGAACAGCACGCTCATTCAGGTTTGGTTTAATCAGGATTTCCCGAAACGCAGCCCTTATTGGCTGTATGCGCTCTCGAACGCCGGTTCGTTGCTCGGCTTGCTGGCTTATCCCACGCTCATTGAGCCGAATTTTCCGCTCGCCACCCAAGCCAACCTGTGGACGAGCGCCTATCTGCTTTTCGCACTGCTGACGGGTGTGTTGGTATCACGCACCAAGAACCAAATCAATACTCCAAAAGCCAAGTCGAGTACCCCCGCGCCTACGCGCCGCGACTATTTGCGCTGGATCGGTTATCCTGCGCTTGCTTCGGCGATGCTGCTCGCCACCACATCACGCATCACGCAAGAGATTGCGCCAATTCCCTTTTTATGGGTCATCCCGCTTGTTATTTATTTGCTCTCATTTATTTTCAGTTTTTCGGGCGAAGGTTGGTATCAACGACGGCTCTTCGTCATCCTGTTGAGTGTGCTTTCGCTGGCATATTTCTTTGTACTTGCCAACCGCGAAATCCACTACATCATCCAAATTACGGTCTACGCGCTATTACTTTTTGTGATTGCAATGATCGCACACGGGGAACTCTACCGCACGCGTCCGCATCCTGCTTATTTGACTAATTTCTATCTGATGAACTCAATCGGTGGCGCCGTAGGCGGACTTGCGGTCAACTTGGTTGCCCCCTTGATCTTCAAGGGCTACTGGGAGTTTGAGATCGGTTTAGGCGTCACTTGGGGCATTGTGTTGAGCTTTTTGCTCGCTGCTGCCCCAAAACAGGATTCCGCCAAAAGCCGAACGCAAATTCGGCTTGTTTTGGTGTCACTTGTACTTTTAGGCGGCGTCTATCTTGCAATCAATCGCGTACCGCGTAATATCCTTGCGTTTGATCGCAACTTTTACGGCGTGACGCAGGTCATCGAGCAGGGAACGGGCGACGACTACCGCACCGAACTCGTGCATGGCAGCACCATTCACGGCGTGCAGTATCAGGCAGAGAACAAAAAACGCATCCCGACCACCTACTACGTCGAAGACAGCGGCGTCGGGATTGCGCTGCTCAATCATCCCGCACGCCCCGCAGCGCTCAAGATTGGCGCAATCGGCTTAGGAATCGGCACCATAGCCACTTACGGGCAGCCCGGCGATGAAATCATCTTCTACGAAATCAACCCGATGGTTGTCGAAATCGCCGAGGGTGAACACTTTAGCTTTATGGCAGATAGTCCCGCCGAGATAAAAACCGTTTTGGGAGATGCGCGCATTTCTCTCGAAAACGAACTCGCCCAAAATGGCGGTCATCAATTCGATTTGCTGATCGTCGATGCCTTCAACAGCGACTCCATCCCCACGCATTTGTTGACCAAAGAAGCCTTTCAGCTTTATCTCGCGCATCTCAAAGCCGATGGGCTGCTCGCCATTCACATCAGCAACAGCCACATCGACCTGCGTCCCATCGTTTGGATGCAAGCTAACCAAATCGGCTGGCAAGGTTACGAAATCACCAACGGCAGCTCCGAGTGGATTGTGCTGACACAAAATGAAGCCTTCCTGCAAAACCCCGCCGTTGTCGACGTCGGTATTCTGCAACCTGCAACGCTCCCCACACTGCGCCTGTGGACGGATGATTACAGCAATATTTTTCAATTATTGCGCTAAATGCCCTCACCCTGACCTTCGCTA
>JANTFU010000030.1 GCA_024763295.1 Anaerolineales bacterium | reverse complement strand
ATTGCGAAGCGGCTGGGTCTGCCCCAATCGGTTTTGGATGCGGCAAAAGGCGAGATCGACCCTAATGACATCCGCACAGACGATATGCTCGCAGACATCCATCGTCAGCGCAAGGAAGCACGCAAGGAACGCAACAAAGCCCAACGCGCGCGCATCGACATCCACCGTCAGCGCCGCAAATTGGATGAGAAACTCGAAAAAATTGAAGAAGAGCGCGCCAAGATTTTGAATCAGGCACGCGCCGAGGCACAACACCAACTCGAAGCGTTGCAAACCGAAATTCAGGAGATGAAGCGGAGACTGCGCGAGGCGGAAAAACCGCTCGAAGAGATTGATTCGGTTGAAGAGGAGATTAAGGTTGTTGAGCAGAAAATCCCAGAACCAGTTAAGAAGAAAAAAGTAATCAGGAAACAGGAATCAGGTCATCAGGAAAAAGTGCTCAGAGGTGATCCTGAAGTTGGCGATACGGTTTTATTAAAGAGTTTGGGAACCGAGGGCGTGGTGACATCTTTAGGGAAAGGCGAAGTCGAAGTGCAAATCGGCGCGCTACGAACTTGGGCAAAGTTAAAGAATGTGACTTTGAAAAAACGCGCCGCACGCGAAAAGACAGAAGTCGAAACGACAAGTATACGAGAGACAATTGGTGCGCTGCCAAAGCTGGAACTTGATATGCGCGGTGAACGCGCAGACGATGCACTTGATATTTTGGAAAATTATATCGACAGAGCCTATATCGGCGGGATGCCCTTTGTACGGATTGTACACGGCAAAGGGACGGGGCGTTTGCGCGAAGTAGTTCGGGATGCGTTGCGCCATAATCCGCATGTGAAGTCTTTTGAAGAGGGCAAACCCGATGAAGGCGGTGCGGGCGTGACCGTAGTAAGGTTTTGAGCAGCGCGGGTTTGGATATTCAGTTTTTTGTGTACGGGAAGGCGTGAGGGGGCTTTAGTTGTTAGCCGTTAGATTTTAGAGGGATTCTGTTAAAGAGTGACAGGCTGGTGATAAACATCAGCCTGTTTTTTTGCCCTTAAGCGGATGGCTTATTTTACCTGGATTATCCGCATTAATTCTCCATCCTTAACATTCCCTGAGGGGGAAGGGACAGGTCTCACAACCGAGACACATTCTCCCCACATCGGGAGGATGCAGAGCAGTTTCTTCACCAGATGTCCAAAGGACAGAGGGGGCTGCTTGGTAAAAAAAATAGGTGATGGTAAATTTTGACTGATTTCATCTGCTCTGCCTCTTGGCTCTAGCCGCCGTCCTCGGCGGCGCTTTGTGAGAAAAACCTGCGCCGAGGACGACGCAGGGAGGGTTTGCCACAAATCTTTGATCAGTCAATTTTGACCACTACCAAAATTTATTTAATCTGCAGCTCAAGGATTGGGGTTTCGGTAAATTCGACAGCAAGCGGTTCGCGTTTGTCAAAGCCAAAACGCTCAAAAATATCCGCATAGGTTTCGACGAGGCGCTCGCGGGTGAAGCCCATTTCTTCAAAGGAGTATTCGTGTTTGGCACGACGCGCTTCGGTGGCTTTGATGCCATTCAGCAGGTCGTCTTCAAGTGTTGGATAATCTTTGTAACCAAATTGGGCGTAGAATTTTTCTACCACGTCGATGGGGTTCTTAATCAGGTCGTGATAGGGCAAAATCAAATGATTTGGAGATGGGTTCTCGTCGAGGTATTGGAGCGGATAGCGGTACCAATGCTGTGAAAATTCGCAAATTTCTTGAGTATAGATATATTTTTCAGCGGGTTCGCTAAAAACATTCCACGCGTAGTTGAGCCATGAAACTGTCGAAGGGAGCATATCAAGCGGATTACGCACGAGGTAGATAATGCGCGCATCGGGAAAGAATTCCTTCAGTGTAGCAATTTTGGCGCTAAAAGAGGGGTTTTTAGAAACAAAATGGGGCACACCCGTTGCGTAGAGGTGACGTTGTAGCATCGACTTATAAAAAGCCATTATCTTCTGCTTTTCGCGCGGCGGCAGGTCTCGGTCAAAGTAAGCGTATGGAGGAAGTTCATCCCAGAAAGGGAAAAGGTACGAAACAATCAGACTCGACCAGTTTTGCAGCAGGATATTTTCGTCCTCTTCCGGCTCGAGGAAAGAGATTGGATGGATGTCAACTTTTTGGAGACCAACTTTGTCGATGGCGATGACGAGACGCCGCAAGGGGCTGCCGATCAATTTATCAATCGCGTCGATCGCTTTAACCAGTTTGCGCTGCGTGATGGAAGGGGTGATGTACATATCCCAAGTACGCATGCTGGTAAAGTTTTGGTCTTGCGAAAGGACACGATGCAGAAAGGTGGAACCACTACGATAATTGCTAATGATGAAGAGCGGTTTTTCGATGGGCTGTTTTTTATAGGCAGGGAAGAGCAAGTCATCGAGTGCGAAGCAGAGCCAGTTGAAAAGCGAAACCGGTATCCAGACGATGTAGAAAAGCAGCAAAAAGATGATGCGCTTGCGGGTTAGGCGTCCCGGGGTGTTTGCAGATTTAAACCAAGCGTAATAGTTAATATGCCAGAAAAGGCGGAAATTATAGCTCATAAAAACAGAGGTCTCTTTTCGTTAGAATTGCTGGGCGATTGTATCAGTGTGCAGGGAATCAGTAAACTGGGATGTAGGAATGAAAAGAGACCGAGTATCTCGGAGATACTCGGTCTCTCACTCTTCTAAGTACTTGAGCAAAAGTTTTCTGGTATTTTATGATGAAAAAACAGCCCCCCTTTATCCCCAAAAATGCCAAAAGCATGGAATTTGAGGGGAAGTAGCCGCCCCTCCCCTAAATTCGACAGCACTATCGGCGCATTTGGGGGAGGCTGGCGGTGTCCAGAGCTTGTCGAAGGGGAGGGGGCAGGTTTTACCACATTACTTATACTCAGGTTTAACAAACTTCTCTTTTTACGCCGCAATCGCATCCTTCACAAAGGCTGCGCCCTGATCCATGGCTTGGAAATTCATGGGCAAGGTCTTTTTGTGACGCTCGGGGAGGTGGTTTTCGAGCGCTTCTTTGACCACATCAAGCGGTAAGACCTCTTCGGCTGCCAGCATGGCACCGACCATAATCATATTTGCCAGGCGGGGGTTGCCGATCTCTTCTGCCATGCGGGCGGCGGGGATGTAGATACCGCGCACATCGGAGCGATCCATTTTTCGGTTGATGAGCGAGGCGTTTGCCAACATCAAGCCGCCGGGCTGCATGAGGGGTTCGTATTTGTCCAACGAGGGGAGGTTCATCGCAAGCACAATCGCGGGATTCCTCGTCAGGGGCGAACCAATTTCTTCATCCGAGATGGTTACGGTGCAGCGGGCAGTGCCGCCGCGCATTTCGGGTCCGTAGGAGGGAATCCAAGTGACGTATTTTCCCGCATCCAGGGCTGCATAAGCCAAAACCTGACCGGCAAAAAGGGTTCCTTGTCCGCCAAATCCTGAAACAATAATACTTTTTTCCATTTTTGTCTCCTATACAGTCTCTGAGCGAAGGCGATGCTGGTAGCAGAGTAGGGCGTAACCTGTATCAAAGCCCGGCATCGGCGTAGGCGAAGAGCGGCTTTGCTAAGACCGTCCTTCGACTGCGGGCTTCGCTACTGCTCAGCCCTCCGCTCAGGAACTGGATTTTCTCTAGACTCTAAGCTTAGCCACTTCGTCGATGACTTTGTAATCACCGAGCGGGAAATAAGGCACCATGTTGTCGCGCACAAAATGCAAAGCTTCGACCGGGGTCAGCCCCCAGTTGGTTGGGCAGGCGGAAAGCAATTCGACAATGGAGAAGCCCAGACCACGCTCTTGCACTTCGAAGGCTTTGCGGATGGCTTTTTTGGCTTTGCGGACGTGTGCGGGGTCGTGCAGACTTTGGCGGACAACGTAGCTGGCGCCGTCAGCGGTGGCAAGCATTTCTGCCATGCGCACAGGGTAGCCAACTATCTCAACATCGCGCCCCAACGGGGAGGATGTGGTTTTCATGCCGGGCAGCGTAGTGGGCGCCATTTGTCCGCCCGTCATGCCATAGATGGCGTTATTGATAAAGATGACGGTGATATTTTCGCCGCGAATGGCAGCGTGGACGATCTCGCCCATGCCGATAGATGCCAGATCGCCGTCGCCCTGATAGGTGTAGACGGTGTTTTCGGGGCGTACGCGTTTGATGCCGGTTGCCATAGCGGGCGCGCGCCCATGAGCGGCTTCAACGAAATCGTGGTTGAAGTAGTCGTAGGCAAAAACCGAGCAGCCAACCGGCGCAACGCCGATTGCCTTTTCACGAATGCCCATCTCGTCGAGCACTTCCGCCACCAGACGATGCGCCGTGCCATGTGTACAGCCGGGGCAGTAGTGCGTGGTGGTTTCAGTCAGCGATTCGGGACGCTCGTAAACCAAATTAAGATCAACTTTTTCCATTACCATCTTTCACCTCTTTCCAAACAGATACCAACAAAGTTAGCCATGATTCCGCGAGGAGCGTGCTTTTGCGACGAAGCGGTCTCATATTCCATGAGATTGCTTCGGCGGTAGTGCTGCCTCGCAAAATCACAAGAAATATTCTTGCTCATTACTCCCCCCTCGCAATGCGTTCTTCAAGGCGTTCAAGCCACTGGACTTTTTCCATGCCATCTTCGATTGCATCTTCACTTTCGTTGATGCGGCGGATTTCATCCAGTATCTCATCGGGGAAGGGCGTCACACCGCCGATACGACCATAGAACTCTACCGGAACGCGCCCGCCCACGGCTCGCTTCACGTCATCGAGCATCTGCCCGGTGTTCATCTCTACCACTAAAATCCGTTTAACACGCTTGCTGAGTGCCTCGATCTGTTTGAACGGGAAAGGAGCAACGGTGATGGGACGGAATAACCCAACCTTAATGCCCTCTTCCCGTGCCGTTTTGACCGCCGAAGAGCAGACACGCCCTGCAACCCCAAAACTGACGACAGCAACTTCGGCATCATCGAGGTCATATTCCTTGTAGCGGACTTCGTTCTTTTCAATTTCCATCCAGCGTTTCAGCAGGCGGATATTGGTGATTTCTTCATCGGGGGGATCAATATAAATGGAGGTCAAAATATTCGGATCGCGATCTTTGGCGCCGTAAACAGCCCACTCCGGCGGTTCTTTGCGCAATTCGCGCATGGGCGGCAGTTCAGCGGATTCCATCATCTGACCAAGATTGCCGTCCACGACGATGAAGACCAGCGAACGGTATTTATCCGCCAAATCGAAAGCAAGCGTGATGTAATCAATTGCTTCCTGAACGGTAGCAGGCGCTAAAACGATCGGGAAGTAATCGCCATGTCCGCCGCCTTTAACCATCTGATTGTAGTCACTTTGAGACGGGGCGATATTGCCTAAGCCGGGACCACCACGCATCACGTTGACAACCACGGCAGGGACTTCAGTGCCTGCGATATAAGAAAGCGCTTCAGACATCAAGCTCAAACCGGGTCCTGAGGTCGCCGTCAAGGCACGTTTGCCCGCACATGCGGCACCATAGACCATGTGAATCGCAGCGATTTCGCTTTCAGCCTGTAAAAAGGCACGTCCCAGAGCGGGCATACGTTTTGCCATATATTCCAGAAACTCACTGGCAGGGGTGATGGGATAGCCGAAAAAGCCTTCCACACCAGCCCGCACTGCGGCTTCTGCAAATGCTTCGTTGCCTTTCAATAATTCTTTTGCCATTCTTAAAAACTCCTTGTGTAGAGTCTAATTGTGTTGGTGTTACTGCTTGGATAATTTTGCTAAAAAGTCTCGTATTGCGTGTTGCGTATTTCGTAATGTCTTCCTTACGCAATACGTTTTACGCAGTGCGCACTACGCCACCGCTTTTTTCTTACGCGGCTGCCGCACTTCCCGATACACTGTAATCGCCGCATCGGGACAGACCACCGCACAAATCGCACAGCCCGTGCAACCTTCAGCAATCAGATGTGCCGGATGATAGCCCTTCGGCGTGAGATGTTCCATATCCAATGCGATTACGTCTTGCGGACAGGCATCCACACAAACAGCGCAGCCCTTACAATGCATCGGATTTACTTCGATCGTACCTTTTAAAGCCATAAGTTCAAACTCCTTTAGGTAATTTTTCACCGCCCCCCTCTGCCCTATCGGGCATCTCCCCCCGAAGGGGGGAGACCCAGTTCCTTCTCCTGCATGGGGGAAGGTTAGGATGGGGACTGTAAATGTTTTTAGAGAAAAAAATAGGGTAGGACTGTGCCTACCCTACAAATGTTATTCCAGCCGGAGCGCAATAATCTCGGCTATATCGAGCACTTCTAGTTCACCACCTTCCGCCTTATTGGCATCTTCCATCATGGTTAGGCAGAATGGACAGCCGACTGCCAAGGTGCCAGCGCCGCAGGCTTTTGCTTCCGCAAAGCGGGTCTCGTTGACAGCCGCATCGCCATGCTCCTCCTCTTTCCACATCTGCGCGCCACCAGCGCCACAACAGAAAGATTTATCGCTGTGATGCTCCATTTCAATCAAATTCAGCGAAACGCTCTTGAGCGCATCACGCGGCGCATCGAAAACACCATTATGACGACCCAAATAACAAGGATCATGGTAGGTCACATCTTTTAGGTCGGCATCTTTCAAGTTCAGCTTGCCCGCTTTAATTAATTCTTCAATAAACTGCGTATGGTGGATGACTTCATAATTGCCGCCAAAGGCGGGATACTCGTTTTTGAGGGTGTGCAAACCGTGCGGACAAGTCGTCACAATGCGCTTGACGCCAATTTCGTTGAAGAGTTCCACGTTGCCGAGCGCCAACTCGAAGAAGAGATATTCATTCCCGGCACGCCGCGCGGAGTCGCCACAGCAGCTTTCATTTTCGCCCAAAACGGCGTAATTCACGCCCGCCGCATCTAAAATTTTGGCGAAGGCTTGGGCGGTTTTCTGCGCACGCGCATCGGTGGCAGGCGCACAGCCCACATACCAGAGGATATCCGGTTCGGGGTTCTCTTCAACGGTCGGGACATTGATGTCGAAATCTTCCGTCCACTTCATGCGTTCGGTTGGCGGGACACCCCAGGGGTTCATATTTCTTTCCATGCCGCGGAAAGCAGGTTCAAACTCTTTCGGGAAGGCGTTGTCCATAAGTACGAGACCACGCCGAATGTCGAGAATGTCGCGCATCGGTTCGTTGCCCATCGGACAAATATCCACACACGCGCCACACGAAGTACACGCCCAAACCGCTTCGGTCGGAAGCAAAAAGTCCAGCAAGGGCGGGCTATCTTCACCGGCTGCAAATTCCGCGCCATGATGTTTCAAATAATAGCGTTTGTTGATCTCCACCGCCGCAGGCGAAAGGATTTTGCCCGTGTTATACGCCGGGCAAACTTCCTGACAGCGGTAGCACATGATACAGGCGTAGGCATCGTTGAGCTGCTCCCAGCCTAAATCTGCCAGTGTGGAAGCGCCAAACTGCTCAATGCTCTCATCGTCAAAATCCAGCTTGCCCAATTCACCGATGGAACGACGTTCGGGTTTCAGCAAAAAGTTGACAGGACCAAAGAAAAGATGGATATGTTTGGAGTAGGGGAAATAGGGCATGAAGGCGAGGATTAATCCAAGCGCGATCCAGAAGGAAACATGCACCATGATATTCAGCGTAGCGGGGCTCATCCCCGACCATAGGCTGGCTACCGCGCTGGCAAATGGCTGCCAAGCGTCAGCCCCTTCTTCCGCAAGGAAAAACGACTCCCCGAGGAAGCGAAAACCGATATGGAAGAAAATAAACACGCCCACAATTGCCGAGTCGCGCGGAATGACGTTACGGGCATCGGCATCGAGCATCACGTTTTCGCGCGTGCCTAAAATTGCGGGTTTGAAGACAAAACGGCGTACCATCAAATAAATCATGCCCACCAAAACGCCGACGGAGAGAATATCTGCACCGAGACGGTAAAGGTTGCCGATAAAGCCTTGTCCTAGAAAATGGAAGTTCGGGATATAGGCTTGGAGTACGTCCCCAAAGTTGACCAGCAGGTAGTAGGTGAAGCCCCAACCGACAAAAGCGTGGAAAAGGCTCGATGTTTTGCGCAAACGGAAAACCGGCTGAAAGGTGAGTACCTTATAGATGGTCTTGCCAATCCGTTTTTTGGCTAAAGCCCAATCGGGCTTTCCCTGACCGCGTCCGATGATGGCAAGGATTTGTTGGACGCCCTTCCATGTATAAAACAGGGAAACGCCCACGGCAATGATGAATAGGATTTTCTCAACAAATGTCAGCATTCTTCCTCCAAAGACGAATACGTCCCGCATGGGATGAAGGTAGGCACTACGGGACTTTACAAGTCTAGCATGTAGCGCCTATTTAACCGAATGATGAATGTCCGTTTTTTTGTGTGAAAGAATTAACGAGCGTGAAATCAGCTTGAAGCCGAATAATTCGCATTGTTCAAAACCCCACCATTAAATGAACAATCCCGCGAAATTTTCGCGGGACCGTCCAAACCAACTCAAAAGGAGAAAATATTCCTAAAGCCGAACTTATTCTATGAAATGTCAGACATCTTTACCAGTGACAGGCATCATCCCGCTGTGTGACAAAAGGCTTGCTACGAGAACCCTGCCCATATATTCACACCATCACAAGCAGTAGGAGAGGAAACTCAGCTTTGTAGAGCGGTCGCCCGCACGGCTAGTACATTGCGGCATAAATAACCCATCAGTTGTGATTCTGCGAGGAGCATGCACTTGCGACGTGGCAGTCTCATTTTTTGGGAGAGATTGCTTCGGCGGTAAAGCTGCCTCGCAAATTCATACCTGAAAATGACTTATGCACTATTTATGCCCAAGTGTACTAGAGGGTTGCTCCACGCCAAAGAGCATCAAGGTTTGCAATGACACAGATAGTGCGAAAAAGTTCTCATTCCACTTCTGAAACTTCACCTTCGACCACCTCGCCGTCTTCGGTGCTGACAACGCGACCAGTGAGTTCGGCGAGATGTTCGTCCACAATTACGGGAGGACAAAGCTCAATGAAGAGAGTAAAGCCAAAGAGTACAACAGCAACATCGTCTGCTGCGCCAATGACGGGTGCCACCAGAGCGGGGATGAAGTCGATCGGCGAAATGAGATAGGCGAGCGAGGCAAAGGGAATCAACTTGTACATAAAGCCAATGCGTGGATCGTTCATCAATCGCATGATTAGTCTGCCGCGCATGAGCAGGCTTTTCAGCATGTTGCCGTCGATGGATTGTAATTTTTTGCTGTTATAGTCGTTGGACATGATTTTCTCCTTACATTTGATAGGATGATTATAACTGGCTTCTTTGGTCTACGAAAAAAGGGGGGAAAGGTATCGCGAAGTTCATATTCGCAAAAAGATACTCGCGGTGCCCCCTTGTGGTAGTGATTACGTTCTTTAGTTTCGCCAATTTTCGAAAAGGGTTTCCCCCCCTTTATTTGAAAGCGTTTTGAGCCCGTGTTCTTGTTTCGTGTTGCCTAAGCCAGAAAATCATTACGAAATACGCAACACGCTTTACCTAACTTTACAGCATAAAGAGCATAAACACAAAAAAGGCGAAACTAAAGAAATGTATTCGCAATCAGGGATTAGCAGCCAGGTTAAAACAACCGCCTAATCCCTGATTGACTACTCCCTTTTTCTTAATATCCGTTTGTAAAGGTGATGCCGTTTTCGTCAAGACTTTCAATGCACGCTAACGATTTGACGGCAAACCCCTTTTCTTCGAGAGCAGCGCGCCCGCCTTCAAAGTGCTTCTCAATCAACGCGCCAACGCCAACGACTGTGCCGCCTGCCAATTCTGCGAGACGTACAAGACCAAGAATGGTCGCACCGCTGGCGAGGAAATCGTCAATAATGAGCACTTTTTCACCATTGGAAAGATATTCGGGCGAGACAATCAACTCAACCGTGCGTCCCTTTGTGTGGGAGGGCGCAAGCGTCAAAAAGACCTGATCGGGCATCGTGATGGGCTTGCGCTTACGCGCGTAGACAACGGGCAGGTTTAAATACAAACCGGTTGCCATAGCGGGCGCAATGCCGGAGATTTCGGCGGTCAAAATTTTGGTCGCGCCGAGATCACTGAAAAGTTCTGCGAACTTTTTGCCTGCCTCGTCCATCAGCATGGGATCAACCTGATGGTTAACAAATCCGTCCACTTTCAGGATGCCGTTACCGAGGTACTCGCCCTCGGTTTTGATACGATCTTCAAGTAATTTCACAACATTCTCCTTTTGATATGAACACGCATTCCGCGAGACGCATCTTTTCATGCCGAAGCAGTCTTCTAAGCAGCGAAATGGCTTTGACAGAGAAGCATCCGCTCGCAAAGGCATTCGATTGAATTGAGCTAGACAACCAAAACTCATTGTACAACGCGAATTGGCTCTTGTGTTAGAATCCGCGAGATGGATAAAGAACTCTTATTAGCATCTCAATCCCCGCGCCGCCGAGAGTTGGTCGGTTTGCTGGGCTTTCCTTTTAACAGCACATCTGCCGACGTGGACGAGCGGATTTTGCCGAACGAATCCCCTGCGGACTATGTGCTCCGTTTGGCGGAAGCCAAAGCGCGGGCGTGTTGTGAGCAGCCCTCACCCCCCGCCCTCTGGAAAAGAAACCGCTTCGCGTCCCAAAGGGAGAGGGGGCTAGTGGTTATCGGTTCCGACACAGCGGTGGTAGACGGCTCGGAAATCCTCGGCAAGCCCAGGGATGCGAGCGAAGCGCAGTTGATGTTGCGTACCCTGCGCGGACGCACGCATCAGGTTTACACCGCCATCGCACTTTTTGATCCCGAATCCGACCAAGTTCTCACAGATTTGAGCATTAGCGATGTGCCGATGCGCGCATATAGCGACGCCGAGATCGACGCCTATGTTGCCAGCGGCGACCCGCTCGACAAGGCGGGTGCGTATGCCATCCAGAATGCCGAATTTCATCCCGTTGAAAACTTTGCTGCTTGTTATGCCAGTGTGATGGGCTTGCCGCTTTGCCATTTGGCGCGTGCACTGAAAAAAATGGGCACGCCGCCTGAGACCAACGTGCCAGCCCAATGTCAGGCAACGTTGGCGTATGATTGTCCCGTTTACAAGACAATCATACACGCTGAGAATCCAGAGTAAATTATGAAAAAACTGATTTTTACCGCTATCACAGTTGCGTTGCTGCTTTCGGCTTGTTCGGGCGGCAGCGCAATTTTCCCGACCGCTGTACCCGCCGCCACCCTGCCCAATCCACAGGTGACGATTACCGCCGCGCCGGATGCACGCGCCGCGATGACCGTGTTTTTAGATGCCTACGCCGCCGAAGATTTTGCAAGCATGTATGCCATGCTCAGCCGTCTAAGCCGCGAAGCGAATACGGAAGAAGACTTTACCCAACGCCACAAAGACGCCCTGAACGCGATGGGCTTACAGAAGATGAACACCGAAATCCTTTCCGTGCTCACCAACCCAAATTCCGCACAAGTTGCTTATCGGATAACGTACTCAACCGCGCTGGTGGGCGACATCGTGCGGGATATGACCGCGCGCTGGATACTGGAAGACCAAGAATGGCGTCTCCAGTGGGATGAAGGCTTGATTCTGCCCGAATTAGTTGGGGGCAACAAATTAGCAATGGACTGCAAAGTCCCCTCCCGAGGCGATATCTACGACCGCAACGGCGAACCGATTGTTGCGCAGACAAACGCTGTTGCGCTAGGCATCGTTCCCGGACAAATCAATCCGGATAGTGAAGGTACGTTGTTAAGCCAACTGAGCCGCTTAACCGGCAAAACCACACAGGAGATTTACGACAGCTACGAAACCGCTGGCGCACAGTGGTATATCCCCGTTGGCGAAACGACCGAAGCCGAGGCGAACCGCATCTTAAATATGAATTTAGGCGGTCTTTTTGCCACGCCGTATCAGGCACGCTACTATTATGATGGCGGCATCGCGCCGCAGGCGGTTGGCTATACCATCACCATTCCTGCTGAGGAGTTAGAGGAATATCAACGCCGTGGTTACTGTGGTTATGAGCGCGTCGGTTATTCAGGCTTGGAAAAATGGGGCGAAGACTATCTCTCTGGGGTACACGGCGGTTCGCTTCATGTCGTCAATCCGGATGGTCAGATTGTGACCCGTTTGGCACAAACCGAAGCAGAGCCGGCATCATCGCTTTATCTGACCCTCGACAAAAATCTGCAATACTACGCACAAAGTGCACTCAAAGGCTTTACCGGCGCTGCCGTTGTGATCGAGCGCGATACCGGGCGCGTTTTGGCGATGGCTTCCTCGCCCGATTTTGACCCGAATTTCTTCGAGCCAGAGAATGTGAATAACCAAGCCCTGCCCGATCTTTTGAACGATTACCGCCAACCACTCTTTAATCGTGCGGCACAGGGCGCTTATCCGCTTGGCTCGGTCTTCAAAGTGATTACCATGTCAGCGGCGCTCTCCAGCGGACTGTATACCGCCGATACGACTTACGAATGCGGCTACGACTTTATCGAATTGCCCGACCGTGTTCTCCACGATTGGACGTGGGAACATTGTCAAAACGAAGTCGAATACTCCAAACAAAATCTCGAAGACAATGAAGAACCGTTAACCCTCGATACCTGCTACACCAAACCAAGCGGCAACCTAACCCTGCCCGAAGCGCTGATGCGCTCTTGTAACCCTTGGTTCTGGCATATTGGCTTAGACTTGTACACCTCTGAGCGTTATTCCGATGTGGCAAATATGGCGCGCGCCTTTGGCTTAGGGCAAGCAACCGGCATCGGGCAAGTCGCCGAAGCGACCGGAAATATCGAAGACCCGACCGACCCAATTCAGGCAGTCAATCAGGCGATTGGTCAGGGGACGGTGCAAGTCACCCCGTTGCAAGTTGCGACCTTTATGGCAGCTCTCGGCAACGGCGGGACGCTCTATCGCCCGCAATTGATTGAAGCGATTCAAACGCTGAATGGACAAACCACCAGCGTCTTCAAGCCCGAAGCACGCAGCACTTTGCCGCTTTCGGACGAATATCTGCAAATTATTCAAGATGCAATGATTTCAGTTGTGAGTAACTCGCGCGGCACAGCCTACTATCGTTTACGCGGACTGCGCAGTTACGGCATCCCCGTGGCGGGGAAGACCGGCACGGCGGAATCCGGCAGCGGGTTGCCGCACGCATGGTTTGCGGGCTACACCATGGCGGAAGAAAATACCGGCTTGCCCGATATTGCTATCGCCGTCATCG
>JANTFU010000029.1 GCA_024763295.1 Anaerolineales bacterium | reverse complement strand
GCGGTCCCGCATGACACATATAACATACGGCGAGGGTTGCGCTCGTTACCGGACTTAACCGAACATCTCACGACACGAGCTGACGACAGCCATGCAACACCTGTGATAGTGTCCCCGAAGGGAGCCTCACGCTTTCGCGATCGTTCACTAACATGTCAAGCCCAGGTAAGGTTCTTCGTGTAGCATCGAATTAAACCACACGCTCCGCTGCTTGTGCGGGGCCCCGTCAATTCCTTTGAGTTTTAATCTTGCGATCGTAGTCCCCAGGCGGTCAACTTATCGCGTTAGCTGCGGCACTGATGGATATTACCCCACCAACGCCTAGTTGACATCGTTTACGGCTAGGACTACCGGGGTCTCTAATCCCGTTTGCTACCCTAGCTTTCGCGTCTTAGTGTCAGGAACGGGCCAGAAAGTCGCTTTCGCCACTGGTGTTCCTCCCGATATCTACGCATTTCACCACTACACCGGGAATTCCACTTTCCTCTACCGTCCTCTAGTCTAGCAGTTTTGAACGACCTCACCCAGTTGAGCCGGGAGATTTCACATCCAACTTACCAAACCACCTGCACGCGCTTTACGCCCAGTAAATCCGGATAACGCTTGCCTCCTACGTGTTACCGCGGCTGCTGGCACGTAGTTAGCCGAGACTTATTCCGGGAGTACTGTCCTTTCTCATCCTCCCGAAAAGTGCTTTACGACCCGAAGGCCTTCATCGCACACGCGGCGTTGCTGCATCAGGCTTTCGCCCATTGTGCAATATTCCCTACTGCTGCCACCCGTAGGTGTATGGACCGTGTTTCAGTTCCATTGTGGGGGGCCACCCTCTCAGGTCCCCTACCCGTCGTCGCCTTGGTAAGCCGTTACCTTACCAACTAGCTGATGGGACGCAGGCCCCTCCCGAAGCGAATAAATCCTTTAGACATCGGTTTCTAAATCCGATGACCACATCCGGTATTAGCAGTCCTTTCGAACTGTTATTCCAGACTTCGGGGCAGGTCACCAACGCGATACTCACCCGTTCGCCACTAAGAATTCCTATCAGTAAGTACGAATACAAACGTCAAGGGTTCTCCGTTCGACTTGCATGTATTAGGCACGCCGCCAGCGTTCATCCTGAGCCAGGATCAAACTCTCCGCAAAAAATTTTATCGCATCTAAGATGCGTAAGTTACGGATTTACTGTTATTGGATTGACAGGAAAAAATTGTTGCTTGCTTCCTATCACTATTCAGTTGTCAAGGTGCTGGTTAGTAAAGCGAGCGGTATTCTACTCGCGTCATCTCAACTTGTCAAGGAATTTGTTGACCAATTTCCGAAACTAAATCGCCGATGTCTCTTTTGCCTGACATCGGCTCACCAAACTGCAAAACTATTCGCTCTGTGTTTTTGATGTGAGATGGATGATTACTCTGTTGTATCGATCTGCCCGCTGTTCGGGCTAGGTCGGGCTGGTTATCTCCAGCCCCGTTATTATATATATAATAACTTTTATGTCAAGGGAATTCAAGACCAATTTTCAACCAATTTCAAGAATTGCTTTACCTTTCAAATCCTTTTTGAGCAAAACAGGACTTTTGCCAGAAAAGTATACGCAAACCTGCTGCTGAGCGCTCTTAATTCATATCCTGACGCCCCGACAAAGCGCGTAGCAAAGTATTCTGATCGGCGTATTCCAAGTCTCCACCAACTGGCAAGCCGCGTGCCAAACGTGTCACACGCAGATTCTCGCCCACCAGACGTTGACTAAGATATAACGCCGTTGCGTCACCTTCCATGCTGGGGTTGGTCGCCAAAATCACTTCTCGTACATCACCGCGCGCAACACGATCAAAAAGCGGGCGAATTTTCAAATCGTCGGGACCAATTCCTTCTATAGGAGAGAGCGCGCCATGCAGCACATGGTATCTGCCTTGATAGCCCGCCGTTCGCTCCAGACTCAATACGTCCAACGCATCTTCGACCACACAGATGATGCTCGCATCACGGCGCGAGTCGTCGCAAATTTCGCAAAGTTCGCGCCCCGCCGTCGTGATATTGAAACACTCACTGCAAAATGCCAGCTTATCTTTAAAACCGTCTAGCGCATCAGCCAAGTCTTGTCCCAAATTATCTTGTGCGCGCAACAAATAAAACGCCAGTCGCGACGCGGATTTTGGACCAATGCCGGGTAAACGCTCGAAGGCGTTAATCAAATCTTGAAGAGGGGCAGGAAGGATCATAATAACGTTACAACGTTAAAACGTTTGAACGTTCTAAGGTTAAAAAGGCAATCCACCCGCCAAAGGACCCATCTTCTCTGCCTGAAGCTCACGAGATTTATCCAGCGCCATATTGACCGCCGAGAGCAACATATCTTGCAGCATCTCTGCGTCCATATCGGCGAGGAATTCGGGGTCAATTTTTACATCGGTGCATTTTTGGTCGCCCGTCATCGTGACGCTAATTGCGCCGCCACCGGCGGTTGCCGTGACGGTCTCTTCTGCCAGCTTCTCTTGCGCTTCAGCCAACTGCTGCTGCATCTGCTGGAGCTGCTGCATCATGCCAGCCTGCCCGCCGCCCCCAAGAGCGCTATTCTGAAAACGACGATTTCTACCTTTTCCTTTGCCCATGATTACTCCTGAATATCAACGACTTCGCCGCCAGCTTGAATCGCCGCAGCCACTAAACCATTTTGATCGACGCCATCGGGAATCTGCCCTTTGGCGTTCGTTACAATACATTTTATCTTTAAAGAAGCGCCCGTCTCAGCAGCAATCGCTTTTTGGGCAATTGCAATCTGATCGGGTTTCTCAATTTTTTCAACCAAGACATCACTTGCCAAACCCAAAATGAGCGTATCGCCGCGTACATCAAGCGATTTACAGGAATTTAATAACGCTTCCAGATTCGGGGATGAGCGTTTCACGCGCGCACGGATATTCTTCCACGCGCCGACCAAGTCACTCGTGCGAATTAACGGATCGCTCGTGGGGACGCTGGATTCCCTTTGTTGAGCGGTAGCAGGCTTTGGGTCTGGAGCGCGTTCCCGCCCCTGTTTGGGCGCGGTACGCGGCTTGGATTTGGTCTGCGGCTCGGAAACGGGAGCAGGTGTGCTATCCTGTATTTCCAAAACATCTGCCAACGCCAACTCCAAGCCAAGCGAGGGCTGCCAGCCGCCGCGTTGATCGACCGCCGCCGCATTGAAGGCGCGCATCATGCGCAGCACAGCGGAGGCGGAAAACTCTTGCGAGTGAATTTGCATTCGATTTTTGACCTGCTGCGTGGCATCGACCTGCGCTTGATTGCCCATTTGGAAGAGCATCAGCGCGCGCAGATAATCGACGATTTGGCGCGCAAGCTGGCGCGGATCGGAGCCAGAGTCTAAAGCGCTGTGGATGGCGCTCAGCCCCGCACCGGGGTCATCGTCGCGGATGGCGTCAATCAGTTCGAGCACGGTTTCGTTGGTGGCTGCACCAAGTACGGTTTGCGCGAGTTCGAGCGTGATGCGCTCACCGATGGAAGCAAGCTGATCGAGCAGGGAAATGGCGTCGCGCATCCCGCCGCTGGCTTGACGGGCGATAAGCTGCATGGCATCGGCATCGACATCGAGATTTTCACCCTCGGCAATAATGTTGAGTTGCCGGACAATACTCTCAACCGGCACACGCCGAAACTCGTGACGTTGGCAGCGCGAAAGCACCGTCGCAGGGATTTTGTGAATTTCGGTGGTCGCCAAAACGAAGATGGCATGCGGCGGCGGCTCTTCAAGCGTTTTGAGCAGCGCGTTGAAGGCAGCCGTGGAAAGCATGTGGACTTCGTCAATGATGTAGATTTTGAATTTGCCCTGCGAAGGGGCGAAGTTGATCTTGTCGCGCAGGTCGCGCACATCTTCGACGCCGTTGTTGGAGGCGGCGTCGATCTCGATCATATCGAGGAAGCGGTTCTCGTTGACCGCTTTGCAGTATTGGCATTCGTCACAAGGACGCTGAGTGACATCTTCATGCTGGCAGTTGACCGCTTTGGCGAGCAGACGTGCAACAGTCGTTTTGCCCGTTCCGCGCGGACCCGCGAAGAGATAGGCATGTCCCACGCGGTTACTGACCAGCGCGTTGCGCAAGGTCTGGGTGACATGCTCTTGTCCGAGGACTTCATCCCATTTCTGGGGTCGCCATTTTCGATAAAAAGCCTGTGACATAGTTAGATAGTTAGTAGTTGGATAGTTTTAATGATCTGACGGGTTTATCGTATTGCGTAGTTCGTATTTCGTAAAGTCATTACGCAATACGTTTTACGCATTACGGCACCGTATATGTTGCGCGGACATTGCCCTGCGAGTCGAGCAGTGTCGCTTCTTCGCCCGATTCCCAAATTGGGTCACGGGATTTCCAATAGAGCGAGATGACGTTATCCTGTCCCGTCTCGGAATACACCTGCACTACGCCGCCCGAATACAAACTTAATTGCGGAAAGGTAAAGATGTTCTTGTCTTCATCTTTTAAGACCCAACCCGCCAAGCTCAATTCATCATCGCCGCTATAGCGGATCGAAACCACTTCGGCTTCGAGCGTGCCCGCGCCAATGATGCTCACAATCTGCACGTCGATGTTTTCATCAAGCAGCGATTGCGCTTCTGCAGCTTCGGGCGCACTCTCCACAGCAGGGGCACTGGCGGGCACAACGGGCAATTCCGCCTGCCGGTAGGTGCGGTCATACCAAAACAGGATGCCGCCTGTCACCGCTGCTGAAACGAAGATATTAATTAATAGAAAGGGAAGCCAACTTCGATGGTTTTTCATCGTTCTTGAATGATAGCATATTTCGGACGTGAAGTGATTAGAAATTAGGAATCAGCATCAGGATGATTCTGCGAGGAGTATTCTTTTGCGACGAAGCAGTCTCGTCGCTGACAGGAGATTGCTTCGTCAGGCTATCGCCTTCCTCGCAAAATCAGGATATTCTTTTCAAAACAAACGCCACCCAATCGCCCATTTGGCGGCGTTCCAAAATTTCGAGTTGATGTTTTTCTGCCGTCGCGCGGATGGCAGCTTCCTTCTCTTCCAAAATCCCGGAAAGGATCAGACGCCCAGCAGGCGCGACGAGCGTACCCATGCCTGCTTCCATTAAACGGATCAGCACGGGGGCGAGAATATTTGCCACCACTAACGGCGCGGATTTGAATTCAAAATTCCCCGCCAAAACTTCAGCGACCGAGCCTTGTCCGATAACAAACTCATCGCCGATGCCATTTACATCTGCGTTTTCACGGGATGATTCGACGGACGCGGCATCCACATCGACACCCAAAGCTCTATCAACGCCGAGCTTTAGTGCGCCAATAGACAGGATACCAGAGCCACAACCGACATCGATCATCGTGAGTTGGGAATTGGGAGTTGTAGATGGATTCCCCGATTCCCGATGCCCGATGCTCAATTCCCGCATTTCTTCAATGACATCTTCCATCAACGCCAACGCCAACTGCGTGGTGGGATGTGTGCCCGTCCCGAACGCCATGCCGGGATCAATCTTAATCGGAATGCGCGTCTCGTCGGGCGAATCCATCCACGCAGGGACGATGATGAGCTTTTCACCAACGCTGAGGGGGCGATAGTGCTGCTTCCAACTCTCCATCCAGTTGGCATCTTTAATCGGGGTATAGGTCGGGGCGGGAATCGCTTGAATCATGCCCAGATAGCTCAGCGACTGCTCGAGCCGTTGACGGGTTTCCTCGAGGCGGTCGTCCGCGGGCAGATAGGCACGCACGGTCACATCATCGCTGGGCGTGCCGGGGTCATCCGCATCCACAAATTTTATACCATGCTCGGTAACGACACCGCTCGGCGCATAACGCGCCAAAACTTCAGCGACGGCTTCTGCCAATTCGCCATCTAATTGAAAAGAGACTTCTAACCAGTTCATTTATCCAACCACAGAATACTAATGTCATCTTCTAAAATTTTAAATTCCAGATCGCCTGTCACCACTTCTGCGTCATTGAGTTTCGCCAACGCTGCCGCAAAACAATCTGCGTATGAAATCCCACCACGCACCTTGTACAGAGCGGCTTGACGCACAACTTCCCAATTTGCATCAACAATTTCAATGGGCATCGTTCTGATTTCCTGAACATATCGATCTGCGGTTTCTGGTGAATGTGTACGAGCGATGGAATACCAGATTTCACCTAGATTCACGACAGACATGAGAATTGTATTTTCTCCATCCTGTGTACCAAGAAGTAAATCTTCAACAACATCTACACCTTTTTCATCATGGAAAAACACCATCAGCGCATAAGCGTCCAAAACTTTTACGGGCATTATTTACCTTTCTCTGTATCTTTTCGCCGTTCTTCCATTAAAACATCCAAAGCGCCTGAGCCTTTAAGCGAACCTCGCAAAGTACGGAGATACTCCTTAGTAATAGGGCGCATGACAATAGAATCGCCAGTATCAATCCAAACGATTTTTGTGCCTGCTTCAATGCCATATTTCCGACGTAACTTAATGGGAATAACGACTTGACCTTTAACGGTTGTATATGTCTCCATCTGAAACTCCTTTTTTTCTTGCCGTAGGGGCACTTAAATCTTACAACAAAGAAAAAGGTAAGTCAACACAGAAAAGTAAGACGCGCATAAGCATCAAAAAAACCTGACAGGTTTTAGAAACCTGTCAGGTTTACTTTTTAGGCAATATTTAAGACTATCCCCCAAATAAATCGTTCAGCCAATCGCCAAAACCGCGTTCTTGCGGCTTGACGTCAACATTCAGCGATTCTGCTAACTTCTCAAACAACGCTCGCTGTTCTTTCGTGAGCTTTTTAGGAATAGCGACATTGATAATAATTTTCTGGTCACCACGTCCGCTGCGTTGCAGGTGCGGCACACCGCGTGCGCGCAACGTGAAGACTTTGCCGGGCTGCGTCCCCGCAGGGATGCTCAGCTTTTCTTTGCCATCCACTGTCGGGACTTCAATCTCAGCGCCCAAAACGGCTTGCGGCACGCTGATGTCGAGATTGAGCAAAATATCATCGTCGCGCCGCTGGAAGAATTTGTGCGGTTTGACATTCATCACCAAATAAAGGTTGCCACGCGGACCGCCGTTCACACCGGGCTGCCCTTCGCCGGCAAGGCGGATTTGCTGCCCTTTATCCACGCCAGCAGGGATTTTCACCTTCTTTTTAATGCTCTTGCGTTCCAAGCCGCGCCCATTACAGGTATGGCAAAGTTTTTCAATCGTTTGTCCGCGCCCGTTACAGGTCGGGCAGGTTGTGGTTTGCACGACCTGTCCCAAAATGGTGTTACGCACCTGACGCACTTCACCGCGTCCTTGGCAAGTGGAACAAGTATTAATCTGCGAGCCGGGTTCCGCGCCATTGCCATGACAGGTAGAGCATTCTTCATCACGCGAAAACTCGATCTCTTTTTCCACGCCGAAAACCGCTTCGTCAAATTCGAGCGTGACTTCCATTTGCAGGTCACGTCCACGGCGCGGAGCATTGCGTGAGCGGCGTCCACCCATGCCCCCCATAAAGCTGCCGAACAAATCCCCAAACAGGTCACCAAAATCGCCCGTAAAGTCATAGTTCATGCCGCCCATATCTCCGACACCCGCATGACCAAAACGGTCATACTGGGCACGCTTCTGATCATCAGACAGCACGCCATAGGCTTCGTTAATTTCTTTAAATTTTTCTTCGGCGTCGGATTCTTTGCTCACGTCAGGATGATATTGGCGCGCCAAACGACGGAATGCCGACTTAATCTCATCCGTAGATGCGCCCTTCTGAACGCCGAGCACTTCGTAATAATCGCGTTTTGACATAAAAAACAGTAACCAGTTATCAGTAAACGGAAATCAGTAAACGGTGCGAAAGTCGAGCACCTGAATACTGATTACCAGCGACTGAAGACTGTCTACTCCTCAGTTACTTCGCCTTCAACGACATCATCACCGGCGGGCGCTTCACCACCTGCGGGCGCACCCGTTGGCGGTTCCTGATAAACGCTCGCGCCGATCTTTTGCACAACCTCGTTCAATTTCTCGGTCGCGGCTTTGATCTCATCCAGATTGTCGCCTTCCAGCGTCTTGCGAACTTCCGCTACAGCCGCTTCGACTTCAGTCTTCACTTCATCGGGCAGCTTGTCGCCCAAATCCTTGATCGCCTTCTCTGCGCCGTACGCCGTGTTATCGGCGGTGTTGCGGGTTTCGATCAATTCTTTGCGCTTAGCATCTTCGTCGGCGTGCTCTTCAGCATCCTTGCGCATGCGCTCAACTTCTTCGTCCGACAAACCCGATGACGCCGTAATCGTAATATCCTGACTTCTGCCGGTTGCCTTATCGGATGCGGTCACTTTGATGATGCCGTTCGCATCGATGTCGAAGGTGACTTCGATCTGCGGAACGCCCCTGGGCGCAGGCGGGATACCGTCTAAGATGAAATTGCCCAACGATTTATTATCGTTCGCCATCGGACGCTCGCCTTGCAGGACGTGAATCTCGACCTGCGACTGTTTGTCGCTCGCCGTCGAGAAGATTTGGCTCTTGCGGGTCGGGATGGTCGTGTTGCGCTCAATCAAACGGGTTGCCACGCCGCCCAGAGTCTCGATGGAGAGCGAGAGCGGGGTCACATCGAGCAGCAGGATGTCTTTGACATCACCTGCCAGAACGCCGCCCTGAATGGCAGCGCCGATCGCCACAACTTCGTCGGGATTCACGCCCTTGTGCGGGTCTTTGCCGAAGAAAGCCTTCACACGATCCTGCACGGCAGGCATACGGGTCATCCCACCGACGAGCACAACTTCGTCAATTTCGCTGGCTTTCAAGCCAGCATCCGACAATGCCTGACGGACAGGCGCCATCGTGCGGTCAACCAGATCGGCGGTCAATTGTTCGAGCTTGGCGCGGCTCATGGTCAACACCAAATGTTTCGGACCCGAAGCGTCTGCCGTGATATAAGGCAGATTCACTTCGGTCTGCATCATCGTCGAAAGTTCGATTTTCGCCTTTTCAGCGGCTTCCTTCAAACGCTGCAACGCCTGACGGTCATTACCGAGGTCAATACCATTATCTTTCTTGAATTCTGCCACAAAGAAATCAATGATACGCTGATCGAAGTCATCGCCGCCGAGGAAAGTATCGCCACTGGTGGAACGTACCTGAAAAACGCCGTCGCCAACTTCCAGAACGGAAACGTCGAAAGTGCCGCCGCCGAGGTCATAGACCACGATGATTTCGTTGTCTTTCTTATCCAAGCCATACGCCAGCGATGAAGCAGTCGGCTCGTTGATGATGCGCAAGACTTCGAGACCAGCAATCTTGCCGGCATCTTTCGTGGCATTACGCTGGGCATCGTTAAAGTAAGCGGGGACAGTAATCACAGCCTGCGTAACCGGCTCGCCGAGATAGGCTTCCGCATCCGCTTTGATCTTGGCAAGGATCATGGCGGAAACTTCGGGGGCAGAATGCTCTTTACCATCCAGCATCACGCGCACGTCGCCGTTTGCCGCTTCCTTGACTTCGTAAGGGACACGTTTTTTCGTATTCTGCACTTCGGCGTCACTGAATTTGCCGCCCATAAAGCGCTTAATCGAGAAAATCGTGTTCGTTGGGTTGACGATAGCTTGGTTGCGCGCCACACGCCCGACCAGACGTTCGCCATTCTTATTCACCGCCACCACCGATGGGATCGTGCGTTCACCCTCCACAGAGGGGATAACAGTCGGCTCACCGCCAGACATGACTGCCGCAGCAGAGTTGGTGGTACCTAAGTCAATGCCAATGATTTTGCCCATAATAAGTTCTCCTCTTTTATACAATTGCGAATTCCTGAGCGGAGTGACGACCAACGGGAGGAACGCAGTCGAAGGACGGCGTAACCAGAGAACCCCGTCCTTCGACTGCGTGCTTTGCTTCGCAAAGCCCTCCGCTCAGGAGCTGGTTTCTTCTATTTACTGCGCCACCAAAACCATTGCAGGGCGGATCACACGCTCGCCGAGCATATAGCCTTGCTGTAAAACTTCAACGATTGTACCGCTTTCATGCTCTTCGCTGGGCACCTGAGAAACCGCTTCATGGAAATTCGGGTCGAATTCCGCGCCTTCGGCTTCGATCTTCGTAATGCCTTCCGCTTCCAGCGCATTTTCCATCTTGCGATAAATCAACTGGATGCCTTCCACCCACGGGTCATCGGGAGCGTTTTGCAAAGCACGCAACATATCGTCCATCGCAGGCAAAAAGCGTTTAACAATATCGCCTTTCATATTCGCCTTTTGTAAAATCTGGTCACGCTCAAGGCGCTTTTTGTAATTAGCAAACTCCGCCAAGGTGCGCAAAAGCTCGTCGTTTTTCTCTTTCACGTCATTCTGTGCCTGCGCTAACTCTTCCTGCAACGCGGCATATTCTTCGCCAGAGACCATTTCCATCTCAACGACTTCGGCTTCGGCGCTTTCTTCTACCACTTCAGCGGCTTCTTCTTCAACTTCTTCTTTTTTGGATTTCTTCTTAGCCATTATTTCTCCAAAATTTTTTATCGTATTACAGATTGAATCCGCGAGGAGCATGCACTTGCAACGAAGCGGTCTCCTGGTTCAATGAGATTGCTTCGGCGGTAAAACTGCCTCGCAAAATCACCTGTAAGTGAGCTTACTATTCTCCAGAAAGATTTTCTGTCATCAACCCACTCAATAAATCCGCCATATAGCGGACGGTGGGAATATTTCTAGCGTAGGGCATCCGCATGGGACCGACGACACCGAGCGTGCCCACGGCTTGGTTCTGCACGCCATACCTTGCGAGCACGATAGAACAGTGCCGCAACTCTTCCCAATCTTGGTTGCCGCCGACCAAAACTTGTACCCCACCGACAGTGGAATCCACCACCGTGCTGGAAAGCAGGTCTCGCAAACGGGCGCGTTCATCAAAGAGACGCAGCGTACGCCGACCTTCATCCGAGTCTGCAAAGGAGGCTTCGGCGAGAAGATTTGCCATGCCATCCATGTACAACTCGCCTGAGTCAGATTCTTCACGCTGCTGCATTTCCTGCAAAACAAGCGAGAGAATATCCTGCTCCAAAAGGTCTGAACGAGCGGGCAAGGCTTCGATTTGCTCAGAGGATAAGCCACGCAACGAAAGATTCAGCCGTTCAGCGACCTGACTCAGCCGTCCCTGCGGCAGGGATTCTGCCAGCGTGAGGATTTGCTGGGAAACATCGCCACCGACAAAGACCAACACCATTAAAACCTGCCGTCCCTGTGTGGAGATGAGTTCCAGATGTTTAAAAAGTACTTCCTCGTTGCGCGGCGCTGTCACCAACGAAACCGCCTGAGTCTGATGTGCCAGAACGGAGGCGGCGAGGGTCATCCATTGTTCGAGATTGGTATTCGCCTGCGAAAACTGGTGCGAGATCGTGCGCCGGACGGCGTTTGGCAGATCCGCTTCTTTCATCACCTGTCTGACAAAATAACGGTACCCAGCCTCGGTCGGGATGCGTCCCGTCGTTGTACGCAAGTAGCCCATCTCGGTTAGGGCGCGCATTTCGTTACGCACCGTCGCAGAGCTGACATCCAGTTTGTATTTGTTAATCAGCGACTTGGAGCCGACCGGCTGCCCGCTATCAATATACTCGCGGACGACCAGCAAAAGGATCGTTTTTTGGCGTTCGGTCAAGTCTCTCACAATAATTCTCAATTTGTATGATTCTGCGAGGCAGCTTTACCGCCGAAGCAGTCTTCTCGCAATAACGAGACCGCTTCGTCGCAAAAGCATGCTCCTCGCGGAGTCATATCGAGAATTGCTAGTCTCTCATCGCGTCACCTTTAGCACCCTTAAATGGAAGGTGCTAATCATCGGTTAGCGATGATACCATAGAGAAAAAAATGGGGCTGTAAGAAGTGTATAAGAATTAAAATGCAGCCTTGACAAAAGAGACTTATTGTTTATAATAATTCTAAATTTAGAAAGATTATAAATTATGCAAATAACAACAGAACGCCTAACCACTTCCTTAAAAAGCGCCGGAATGCGCATGACGCCCCAGCGCGCCGCCATCTGCAAGGCACTCGCTGAAAGCGAAGCGCATCCTACTGCGGCGATGATCTACGACGAACTGCGCCCGCAATTTGATTCACTCTCGTTGGCGACGGTTTACAACACGCTCGAAGCATTGGTGAAAATCGGCGTGGTGAACGCGCTCGGCGGCGCAGGGGATGGCAGTATCCATTACGATGCAGATACCGAACCGCACGTGAATTTGGCTTGTATCTCGTGCAACAAAATTATCGACATCCCCAGCAGCCACGTCCAACAACTTGACGATGAAATCACGTCTACAAGCGGCTACAAGCTGCTTGGGGCGCGAGTGTTGTATTACGGGCTTTGCCCTGAGTGTCAGAAAAAACAAGAGAATTAAAACCGCTAATCCACGCGAAGTTACGCTAATCAAAACTTGAAAATTAGCGTGATTAGCGAAGATTAGCGGTTAATAATTAAGAGAAAAACTATGCCAACTTTAGAACTTGAAACCCTCTCCCCGCCCGTCGGGACGCGCTGCACGGAGGTACTGACCGACACACTCGAAGGCTATGCCGGCATTGAGAACGTTGAGTTTGACCTTGAAACGGGCGAACTAAAAGCGACTTTCGATGAACGCATTATCAGCAACGAAAGCGCTCTGCAAGTCATCAACAAAGCGGGGCAACTTGCCGCGATACGTGTGGGGCAATGTGCCGCCAAAGCGGAACATGGCTCTGCCGCCTGCGCCCATTGTGCAGGCGACATGGGCGAAATGCTCAAAATGCAATATCAAACTGCCGCCAGTTTACCAATTGCCAACATTAGCAACGGCGTCATTGAAGCCTCGCTCAACCAGCCGCACCTGACGCTTGGCGAGACGCACAGCGTCACATCCGCACGCCCCGTTCACGAAGATGCGCCTGTCAAAGACAGCGGTTTTACGCTCACGCAAGAGAAAAAAGAAGTTGTTCTCACGGTATTAACCTTCATCACGGCGCTCGCTGGGTTTATCGGCACCCGCACGGGGATGGAACCGCTACTGGTCGCCGTCATGTACGGCGTGGCTTACGTCGCTGGCGGTTGGTACGGCGTGCAAGAAAGCCTCGACGCGCTGCGCGAGCGCAAACTCAACGTCGATTTCCTGATGATTATGGCAGCCACCGGCGCGGCGGTCGTCGGGCAGCCTGCCGAGGGGGCAATTCTGCTCTTCCTCTTCTCGCTCTCGAACACGCTTCAGTCGTATGCAATGGAT
>JANTFU010000028.1 GCA_024763295.1 Anaerolineales bacterium | reverse complement strand
CCCCCCTTCGGGGGGAGATGTCCGAAGGACAGAAGGGGGCTTCCCCATAAATCATCGAAAACAAGATTTGTAAGTTATTTAATTCGCGTTCCTTAGTCAAAAATCTTCCCGACCCATTTCTTCCAACTGGGGCTTTCTTTGCCATCTTTGGGCGCATTCGGTGTGACCTTCGCGGTGAACGAAAGCTCTGCAAAAGGCGTCAGCGCACGCACAATTTGCCCCTGCCGTTCGGCGGGCATGCCTGCGTTTTGCAGTTGCGCCACCAACTCATTCATGTTCGAGACGATGCCCTCATTGATCAGAATTGCACCTGCTGAAACATAAGTCACATCTTCGGATGATTCGAGTACCAGCACATGATCGCCGAGCAGGTCACGCCAGCGGCGTTCGCAGCGTTGGGCACGGTGCAAGTCGGGGATGATGAAGAAGGGCGTATAAGTTTTTTGTAGCTCGGCGACGATTTCTTCGGTCGTTAAATCGTCGTCAAGTTTGTCGCCGATGATGCCTTCGATGACGTTTTTCGCCAAACGGGGGTACGGAATCTCATCGCCCGTCATAAACATATAACCGCGTTTATTGCGCTTAATCACGCAATCCATTTCGGTGTGCGTGGCGAGAAAATACATCGCCAGTTCGTAGCTTTCGTATTGGCTGCCGCCGCCGCTCTCAAGATAAACATTGGTCAACCACTGATCCATCAATTCGGCGGTCGTCTCAAACTGTCCAACTTGGAGCGGTGCGCGGTTGTGCAGCGCATCGCCGAATGCCATAAAGAGCAGTTGTGGGTCGGGAATTTGACAATCGTAGAGCACCTTCATAAAGTCGGGTAGGTATTTCGTCGCTATTTCACGCGGAATACTCGCCATTGAGCCGGAGACATCCAGCGCAAAGACGATGCCCAGTGATTGCGGATGTTCGTCGCTGTCGCGGCTTTCGCGCAGGCGCACGCCCTTCGGGTTCATCAGCGGATGGCAGCTACTTTGCGTAAACACTTTTTCGGTCGGCAAGCTGGCACGCTTTTTGAGCAACGCCTGATGCGCCGCTTGGCTGTAATTTCCGTTTCCCATATTTTCTCCTTTTGACTTTGCGTCATGATGCCAGACTTGCATTGCACTTAGAAAGTGCGTTGCAAGTCGGATTTGCAAGACCCGCTGTGCAACGCATCCTGTCGGATGCAATGCACAGCTTGATGATTTCGTGGACAGACTGCCCGCTTCGCACCCGCATTCAACTTGGTTCCGTTGACCAAGCCGGGGGGCAGTGAGTGGCAGAAGCCCGTCAACGCCGCCCGAACGTGGATGGCTGGTAACCCAGCCCAAATCCACGCGCGTTACGGCATCGGGATTGGGCAGAACTTTGGTTTGGTGTAAATCCTATCGGCGAGGCTGCCGATCTCATCCCGGATTTCCCAAGCATCTTCCACACGTCGATTGGACGCAACCCGTTCCAAAACATCCACGATAGGCTGAGGCGTTTGGTTGAGATTAAGCAAGTGCATCACGGCTTTGGCGCTCTGGCTTAGGTCGTTTTGCGGGTTGCCGTTGCGCGTAGCGTGCCCGTAGCCAATTAGAAAGATGCCGTGATCGTTCTCCTGTACGAGCAGATGTGCTGGCGTGACCGCGCCGTGAACCCAGCCGTTGGCGTGTAAGAATGAGAGTGTTTCGAGAATGCGCCGCCAAACCCAGATGGAGGCACGCGGCTCAATGCCGTTGGGGTAGGCGTGGCGAACCTGCTCGAAATTGTAATGAAAACCCGCCCGCCAGCGGAAGATGCTGGCAAGTTGTCCGTTGAAGTTGCTGCCGGTCAGTTTGCCGTGTGCGATGGGTTGTGGGATGGAGCGTGTGAAAAATTCTGCGCCGGGGGCGTTGCTTTTTTTGAGTTCTGAGAGCGCATCCCATTCGTTTTTGAGTTGCGTTGCGCCCTTAGGGTTGTGCAAAATTTTGATGATGGCAAGTTCGGTGGGGAAGCGGGCGCGCAAACCGCTATAGACGGTGTTGTTTTCGCCTTCCGCAATTTTGTGATTGAGTGCCCAGTGGCTCTCACCGAGCGAAATGTAGGAAAGGATGCCGTAATTTTCGGGCTTGTTCCAGACTTTGTAGGCTTTGCGAAATTCTTTCGCCAAAATGACGGCTTCGCTTAGAATGATATTTGCGCCGCAATACTTGCAGACAGTGGTCAAGCCAAAGCGATGCACTTCGAGCGGGGCATTGCATTGCGGGCACATGATGGCTTGGATTGTTTTTTTATTTGGCATAGTTTTTTTAAGCGGGTGAGTGTGCGATATTGAAATTATAGCGTATTTAGATGGGGGATGTGTGAAACGTGATGCGTGATGATTTCGTAAATGTACTGCTCTTCTTGGTACTTGCTTCTTACGACTTATGACTTGTTGATTTTTGCTGAAATTGTCCTTCCGTAGTGCGCATTCTATGGTATACTCGCCGCGCTCTCACAATGGTGAGAAGCATAATCACACACGTCTCCGGACTTGCTCTGCGTGCCGCGGATAGCGCGGTCAGGGCGAGGAAGAAAGAGACGGAGGAAAAACGCAAAGGAGTATTTCCCTCATGGCTGTTGTTTCAATGAAAGCCCTTCTCGAAAGTGGCGTCCACTTCGGTCACCGCACCAATCGCTGGAACCCGAAGATGAAGCCTTATATTTTTACCGAACGTAACGGTATCCACATCATCGATTTGCAGCAAACGGTGAAAGCCATTAACGAAGTTTATGGCATTATTACCAAAACTGTTGTCAGCGGTGGCGAAATTCTGTTTGTTGGCACCAAACGTCAAGCACAGCAGACCATTGCAGACGAAGCATCCCGCTGTGGTATGCCCTACGTCAACGAACGCTGGCTGGGTGGCTCGCTCACCAATTGGCCCACCATTTCAAAACGCATCCAAGAATTGGAACGTCTTGAAGGAATGCAGAAAAGCGGTGAAGTTGACTTGCTGACCAAAAAAGAAGGTTTGATGATTCAGCGTCAGATTGACCGCTTGCATCACCGTCTTTCCGGTCTTTTGACGATGAAGCGTGTTCCGCAGTTGCTTTTTGTGGTCGATATTGGACGCGAACAGGCTGCCATCCACGAAGCGAACTTGCTCGGTATTCCCGTTATTGCGATGGTGGACACGAACTACGATCCCCGCAATATCGACTATGTTATCCCCTCGAATGACGACGCGATCCGCGCCATCAAATTGATTGTTGGTACGATGGCAAATGCCGTACTCGAAGGTAAATCTGCTCGCGCTGAAGATGAAGAAGAAGCCAAAGCCGCTGCTGAATCGATGCCCCGCAAAAGCAAACCGTTGAGCAAGGGCGCAGAGACCGTCAAAGCTGACACCCCCGCGTTGAGCGATGATGAATTGCTCGGTGCCGCCACCCTTGAAAAAATGAACGCCGAACGCGAATCTGAAGCAACTGAAGCAACTGAAGAAACGACTGCTGAAGTTGAAGAAAAAACCGCTGAAGACAAAGAATAGAAAAAGGTAATTTGAAAAATGAAAATTACAACTGAAATGATCCGCGAGTTGCGCGCCGCCACCGGCGTTGGCATCCTCGAATGCCGAAAAGCCCTACAGGAAGCCGATGGCGATTATAAAAAGGCTGTTGATTATCTGCGTCAGAAAGGCATGGCAAAAGCTGCCAAACGTGCTGACCGTGATGCTTCTGACGGCGTAATTGAACTTTACTCGCACGGCAACGGTCGCGTGGGTGTGATGCTCGAACTGAACTGTGAAACCGACTTTGTTGCACGTGGTGAAGCTTTCCGCAATTTGGCACACGAACTCGCTTTGCAGATTGCTGCTTCAGCGCCGCTTTACGTCAAAGAAGATGATATTCCCGAAGATGTTTTGGCGCATGAAGCCGAGATTGCTCGCAAACGCTCCATCGAAGAAGGCAAACCTGAAAATATCATCGAGCGTATTGTTGAAGGTCGCTTGAAGAAGTATAAAGAAGAAGTTTGCTTGCTCAACCAGAAATACATCCGTGATGACAGCATGACGGTCAACGACTTGTTGATGGAAAATGTGGGTTCGATGGGTGAAAATCTCATCGTTCGTCGCTTCCAGCGTTGGGAATTGGGCGAACATCTCGAAGACTAATTCAAAAAAAGGTCAACCGCTTTTGGTTGACCTTTTTTATAATAAGGAATGAAGATTAAATAAAGTGCAAAATTGCAGCCCCTGAGCGGAGCGCTAAACGGTAGTGAAGTGCGCAGTCGAAGGGCGATTTTTCAGAGAACGCCATCCTTCGACTGCCGCTCAGGAACTGGCAGAACTTTGTATGTTATTTAATTTCTGTTCTAGCCGCCGTTTTCGGCGGCGCTTTGTGAGAGAAACCTGCGCCGAGGACGGCGCAGGGAGCTATTTCCAACAAATCTTTTGTCAGTCAATTTTGACCACTACCGTTTTTTAAAAGATGTCTAATAAAAACGACATTTGCGTCGCACGACTAAATATAGAGAGGAATAATCATGCCCAAAGCAAAATACAAGCGTGTTCTGTTGAAATTAAGCGGTGAAGCCCTGGCATCGCCTTCCGGTTACGGTGTGGATGTGTCAGAAGCCGAATCGATCGCCCTGCAAATCAAGAAGATTACCGAGATGGGCGTCGAGGTGGCTGTGGTGATTGGGGCAGGCAATTTGTGGCGCGGCAAACAAGGTCTTGATCGTGGCATGGATCGTGCTACCGCCGATTACATGGGTATGCTCGCTACTGTGATGAACGCCATGGCGCTCATGGACGCCCTCGAACGCGACGGCATCATCACCCGTGTTCAAACGGCGCTCGAAATGCGTACCATAGCGGAACCCTACATCAGGCGCAGAGCGATTCGGCACCTCGAAAAAGGTCGGGTTGTCATCTTGGCTGCCGGGACGGGGAATCCTTATTTTTCTACCGATACAGCCGCGGCACTTCGTTCGATGGAAATCGGTGCTGAAGTACTCATCAAAGCCACGAAGGTTGATGGCGTGTATGACTCCGATCCAAAACTAAATCCTGATGCCGTCAAATTTGACCGCCTAAGCTATATGGATGTGATGAATCGGCGTCTGAATGTGATGGATTTGACCGCAATCTCGCTCTGTATGGATAATGAAATGCCGATTATGGTGCTCAATATGTGGGATCAGGCAGCCATCGAAGCCGCGTTAATGGGTGAGCATGTTGGTACGCTCGTAACTTCTGAAGTCGAAGATTAACGGCGGTTTTGCCTCGCTTAAATTCATGCCACGCCGGCGAGCGTGGCATTTTTCGTTGTTTTAGGGTATCCTTGTAGTTGTAATACTCACTGAAAATTTAGGAGGCAGATGTGCTAAACGACATCATCAAAGACGCCAAACAACGTATGCAGGGTGCTATTCAGGCACTAGAAACCGATTACTCACGCATCCGCACTGGGCGCGCTCACCCCGCATTGGTGGAAGCCTTGCAGGTTATTTATTACGATGTCCCCACTCCCTTGCAGCAGTTAGCTTCAATTGGAATCCCCGAACCGCGCTCAATTTTAATTAAACCCTTTGACCCCTCTACGGTAAAGGATATTGAAAAGGCGATTCTTGCTTCCGATTTGGGATTAACGCCCAGCAATGACGGACGCTCTATCCGCCTCAACTTGCCACCGTTAACCGAAGAACGGCGCAAAGACTTGGTGAAAATCGTTAAAAAACGCGCCGAAGAAGGTCGTGTTGCCATCCGCAATATTCGTCGCGATCTAATGCGCGATTTGCGCGATTATGAAAACGAAAAAATGATCTCTGAAGATGAGAAAGAACGGGGCGAAAAAGAACTTCAAAAAGAGACCGATGCCTTCGTCGAAAAAATCGACCAACTTTGTGACGCCAAAGAAGAAGAAATTCTAGAAGTTTAATTAAATATGGGCGAAACCCTTAACATCCCGCCCGAAGAAACGCCTCGGCACGTTGCCATCATCATGGATGGCAACGGACGCTGGGCGTTGTCGCGTGGGAAACCACGTCTTGCGGGACATCGTGCCGGTACAGAAAACTTGCGCCGTATTATCCGCGCCAGTGCTGACTTCAACGTCGAATATCTCACCATTTACGCCTTTTCAACCGAAAATTGGCGTCGTCCGCCTGCCGAAGTGCAGGGATTGATGCACATCATGGAAGATGTGATTGACCGTGAATTAAATGAATTGAATGATGAGGGTGTGCGTCTGCGTCATTTGGGGCGCTTAGATAAACTAGCGCCAAAATTGCGTAAAAAAGTACGTCACGCCGTAGAACTGACCAAAGAAAACAATCGTTTGAATTTGAATATCGCGTTCAATTATGGCGGACGTGATGAAATTGTTTATGCTGTGCAGAATATCATCCGTGCAGGAGTCAAAGCGGATGATGTAACCGTCGAAATGATGAGCAACTATCTCTTCACCGCCGGCATGCCCGACCCGGATTTGATTATTCGTACATCGGGCGAGTTGCGAACGAGTAACTTTTTGATCTGGCAGAGTGCCTATTCCGAGTGGTATATCACGCCGACCTATTGGCCCGACTTTGACCGTGAAGAGTACGCCAAAGCGCTCAAAACTTTTGGTCAGCGTGATCGTCGCTATGGGGGCATTGACGAGAAATATTATGAGTAACTCATGCTAAAACGAATCCTGACCGCGCTTGTCCTTGCCGTCATTGGCGTCCCGGCGACCATCGCCGGGGGCTTTTTTTTCTGGCTCTTTATGGTGGTATTTGTGACCATTGCCGCGTGGGAATATACCAATTTGATGCGCGGCGCCAAGTTTGAGCCACAGCAAGCGCTTGTGGTCTTGGGCGTTTTCGGGCTTTTTGTTGTGCGTACATATTTCCCTGCCTACAGCGAAGCCGCGCTGACGGGCTTGGTCTTGCTGGCAATGGCATTGCACCTTTTTAGCTTCGAGCGTGGACGTGACTATGCCGCCGGTGATTTCGCCGTTAGCGTCGCAGGGATTATTTATTTGGGTTGGCTGGGCGCTTACTTGGTGAAATTGCGCGAATTGCCTGGTGGTCTCTTTTGGTTCTTCCTTATTTTACCAACCGTTTGGTTTGCCGATTCCGGCGCGTATCTGGTTGGTAAGCAGATCGGTAAACATAAGTTTTCGCCGCGCCTAAGCCCGAAAAAAACTTGGGAAGGGTATTTTGGTGGCGTTTTATTTGGCGTTTTGGGCGGTATCCTTTTTGCCTGGCTCTGGCGTGAGCAAATCTCCGTTACCTTGTTGAACGGCGCGCTGATTGGTCTCTTTATGGCATCCCTGACGCCATTGGGCGATCTTGGCGAGAGTATGATTAAGCGCCAGGCGGGGATGAAAGATTCGAGCCATATTTTGCCCGGTCATGGCGGCGTTTTTGACCGTATCGATACCTGGTTGTGGGCATCGGCATTGGGGTATTACGTCGTCAGTTGGTTCTTTCTTTAGAAATGAGAGCCGCTCAATCATTGAGCGGCTCTTTTTTGTTTCGGTGCTAGTCAAAATTGACTGATAAAAGATTTGTGGCAAATCCTCCCTGCACTGTCCTCGCTTTTTTTCACAAAGCGCCGCCGAGGACGGCGGCTAGAGCAATGACCCAAGATTGTTTAGGAATGAGAATTAAATAACATACAAGTTGTACCAGTTCCTGAGCGGCAGGCGACAGTCGTTGAGCTTAAAGTCGAAGGACGGCGTTCCCTAAAAATCGCCCTTCGACTACGCACTTCTCTAGCGTTCAGTGCTCCGCTCAGGGACTGAAGTTTTGCACCTTATTTAATCTTTGTTCCTTAGCGGCTAGAGTACTGCCCCAATATCTTTATTTGCGTAAAAATTCTTCAAACTCATCTAATCGTACTCTGGCGGTAAAGTCCAAGCTGAGTGGAGTCACGCTGACCAACTTTTTCTTGTGTAGCACATAAACATCGCTGGCTTTAGGCTCGTCGGATTTAATGGGCGCGAATTCGTAGTCAATTTGAGCAGGTTGGCTCCAGTCACGTCCCTTTTTAGGTAGCGGATGGTAAAAGCGATTGGTGCTCAGGTGCGTAATTTGCCAATCGGTTTCTTGTGTGGCGCTGCGTGGCACATCTACTTTGAGCAGGTTTGTTTCCGGTGGAAAGTCTTTTTCGAGCAGTTTTTTGGCAAAAAACGCCGCAAAGTGGGCGGCATGTGAAAAGTCGACCTCTTCTGAATAGGATAGATGATGTTTTTTGTCCGTTTCAAGCGAAATTGCCAGTGCCGGAATTTCGAGTGCGACCGCTTCCATCGCCGCGCCGACCGTGCCAGAAACACTGACACCGATACCGAGATTTTCCCCGTAATTGATGCCGGATACCACCAAATCGGGGCGTTGGGGCATGATCTCTAAAATGCCGTGTTGCACGGCTTGCGCTGGGCTACCGCCAACCGCGTAGACGAGCCATTCCTGCCCGTTGACTTCTACATGTTCTTCGCTGATAATTCCGTCGGATGTGCTGGGCATGGAACGTCCCATCGCGGATGATTGTTCACGCGGGGCAGCAACCGTGACAAAGCCGAGTTCAGAAAGCGCCTCGGCGGCTGCCCACAGTCCCGGCGAGCGTATCCCGTCGTCATTCGTTAATAGAATTTGTTTTTTTCTCATCTTTTCTCCGTTTAGAATGCTCGTTTTTGTTTTATAATTTAGCAGCACAGTTTGTCAATCAGATCTTTTTGTATCAAAATCGGTACTGCCCTGAGTTAACGAATTGTAAAGGCTTTTTGATTTGCGTGCATGTGCAAGATGAATTCAGTATACTAAGCTATGTTGTGCTCTTTTAGACCATATTATGTAGGTTTTGAATATGACAGCTGATACATCCCTTTCTCTCCCTGTTCGTAGCAAAAAATCGCGCTGGTCTGCATTGCGTGAAAACTTATTGGGGTATGCCTTTATCTTTCCGGCGTTCCTGATTATCGGGCTTTTTGGTTTATTCCCGATAGGCTTTTCCGTTTATGTCAGTATGCATCGCTGGCGCATTACCCCCGGACGCTTTTTGGGGCTGGATAATTACGTCAAAGCGCTCGATAATTTGGCTTATGTGATTTTCTTTTGGATCGCGGCAATCTTTTTGTATATGGCGATTCAGCGTTTGCGCAAAGTGATTGTGCAGGCAAAAGAAGCGAATGAAGGTTTGTGGATTTGGATAATTCCGGCTGTGTTATCAACTGCTGGAATTATTGCTTTTTTGCGCTTTGCGGTATTGCTTTTGCCTGAAGTTTTAGGCGTGGCAGACAAGCTCAGAGGACAGGAACGCACGCGTGAGCTTTTTGTGTCCTTGTTGGGTGAAGCTTGGCGGATGCCTGTGGTGCAGTCTGCGCTCCGTTTGACATTGCTGATTTTTGTTTTGGCTTTTGCCGCCCTGTATCTCATTAATCGTTACTTGCGCGACGGACATGCTTCAATGGATTATTACGCCGCCATAACGCAGGTAGTGATTTATGTGACCAGCGGTCTTGTTTTGGGTTGGTATACCTGGGCTGAGATTGTGCGCGCCTATGCTGAAGCGCTTGAAGAAGGCGAAACGCTTGCAATTTGGGCACAGGTCACGACAATCAGTGCCGGATTTCTGCTTTTGCTCTTTTCCTGGCTTTTATGGCGCAGCGCATCCAATCAAGATACAAATCGCAGCATGATTTTCCGCCTAGTTGCCGCCTCCATGCTGGCAGTTGGCGCTTGGACGCTGATTGGCGAATTGCCGCGCGTGATTGACGCAGGGTACGCGGATTGGTGGAATGGTTTGCGTGTGACGGTTTTTTACTCGGTTGGTACGGTGCCATTTCAGCTGGGCATTTCTCTGATGTTGGCGGTCTTACTTTTTCAGAATATTAAGGGGAAGTCCTTTTTCCGCCTCATCTACTTTCTGCCTTATATCACGCCGGCGGTCGCCACAGCCGCAGTCTTTAGAACCTTTTTCTCCGGTCGTCCAACGGCGCCCTTCAATAGCATCTTAGGGTTCTTTGGAGCAGATCCGCTTTTGTGGCTCGACGAACCGGCGGGAATCATCAACATGCTCTTTGGTACCGATTTTGGCGGTTGGTTGGCTGGACCGAGCTTAGCGTTGGTTGTGGTTATCATCTTCAATATCTGGACGTATATCGGCTACGACACGGTTATCTTTTTAGCGGGTTTGGGCGGCATCTCCAATGATCTTTATGAAGCCGCCGCGATTGATGGCGCTAGTAGCTGGGATCAATTCCGACACATCACCTTGCCGCTTCTATCCCCAACAACGTATTTCCTGACGTTGTTAGCGGTCATCGGCACCTTCAAAGCCTTCAATCATATTTGGGTTTTGCGGAGTGCCGCGGCGTTAGGCACAGTCGACACCGCCAGTCTTGTCATCTTCAATGAATTTAATCGTAATACACGCTATGGCTATGCTTCCTCCTTAGCCTTTGTTTTGCTGGGCGTTATTCTTGTCCTAACCTTAGTCAACAATAAAATTGCCGAAAAGCGGGTGTTCTATGGATAATCAAGTAAAACCCAAAAAGAAAGTCAACGTTAATCGCGTCATCATCTATACAATCCTAATCTTTGGGACAGTGCTTGCCTTGGTGCCTTTTTTGTATATGATTAGCGGTTCGCTCATGAACCTGACAGAAGCCACCGGACGAGCAGTTCTGCCCAGTACCCCGCAGTGGAGCAACTACCGGGAAGCCTGGACGGATGCGAACTTTAAAGACTATTTTCTCAACTCGATCATCATCGCCGCCATCACCATTGCCGGACAAGTTGCGTTTTGTACAACCGCAGCCTACGCCTTTGCGCGGATGGAGTTCCCCGGAAAAAAACTGCTTTTCACCTTATTGCTCTCAACGCTCATGATTCCTGAAGCCGTAATCTGGATTCCGAATTTTATTACCGTCACATGGCTGGGACGTGTAGGACCAATCCCGTGGATTAATAATTGGCCCTCGCTAACCATCCCTTTTATGGCGAGCGCCTTTTCCATCTTTTTGCTGCGCCAATTCTTCTCGCAAATCCCCAACGAGTTGTGGGATGCCGCCCAAATTGATGGCGCTGGGCATTTACGTTTCTTGGCTCAAGTTGTCTTGCCCCTCGCCCGCCCCGCCCTGCTGACTGTGATCCTCTTTACGTTCATCGGCTCGTGGAATGCGCTCGCGTGGCCCATTCTCGTCACGACCACGCCGGATTGGCGTCCAATCTCTTACGGTTTATCCAGCTTTCTCGATGAAGCCGGAGCGCGAATCCACTTACAAATGGCTGGCTCGGTAATCACGATTTTGCCAATCATTATTTTGTATTTATTTGTTCAAAAACAATTTACCGAAGGTATTGCAACCACGGGTCTCAAAGGCTAAGTAATCGAGCAAAAGTAATCTAGTAAAACGTAGCGCGACATTTATGTCGCCTGCCCCTAAAAAGCGATAAATGTCGTATTAAGAATGTAAGAAAACTTTTGCTCAGGTACTTAATACACTGCGAAATTGCAAGGAATGGTCTCCCTCAAAAAAGGAGGTGATGTTTATTTACCATTCGAGTATGACGTAGTACTTCCGTTGTCTAAAAAAACAAAGTTAATACTTCCAAGGAGAAGAGTAAAAATGCTTAAAAAACTGTACGTTGTCTTTGCCGCATTGCTGGTTGCCAGCATGATTTTGGCTGCTTGTACCCCCGCCGCCCCAGAGCCTGTTGCTGAAGAACCTGCCGCGGCTGAAGAAATGCCAGCTGCTGAAGAAGAAGCTCCTGCAGCAGAAGCTGAAGCGACCGAAGAAGTTGCTGAAGAACCGGTCAACGAAGCTTGCCCGCCCTCAGCTGCCGGTGTTGACCCCAGCGGTCAGACCGTTGTTTGGTGGCACCAGCACGACGAAGAAAACCGCCAAGAGTTCATCGCAAAAACGCTGGAAGACTTCAATGCCAACAACCCTTGCGGCATCACGGTTGAAGCGCTGCATCAGGGGCGTTATAATGATATCCGCGACAAGATGAATGCCAGCATCGCCACTGGCGAATTGCCCGGGCTGGTTGTCGGCTATCAGAACGATCAGGCTTTCTATGCGCTCGCCGGCGCTCTCGCTGACATGAATGACTATATCGACGATCCTGTTTGGGGTCTGACCGCAGAAGAAAAAGCTGACTTCTACAGCTCATTCCTTGAACAGGGCGTTCATCAGGCTTATGGTGGCGCTCGCTTAGGCTTCCCCCCGAATCGCTCGATGGAAGTGCTCTACTACAATGCTACCTGGCTGAAGGAACTCGGCTTTGACGGCAACCCGCCTGAAACCCCCGAAGAATTCCGTGAAATGGCTTGTGCTGCTGCCGAAGCCAATGGTGATGGCACTGGCGGCTACATCCTACGCAGTGATGCTTCCGCTGTAGCAGCTTGGACCTTTGCCTTTGGTGGGAATGTTCTCACTGAAGATGGCACTGGCTATGCCTATAACACGCAGGCTACCGTAGATGCGATGAACTTCCTCAAGGGCATGTACGAAGATGGTTGTGCATACTTCTTCACTGAAGGTTACCCCAATCCTGAATTCGCCGCCCGTCGTGCTATTTTCACCCAAGGTTCTAGCTCCGGTATGCCCTATTACAAGGGTGATATTGAAACCGTCGCGGAAGAAAAAGGCACCGAACCGGATGAATGGGGCGTTGCCGCTATTCCTCACACCACCGCCGAACCTGTCCAAAACATTTTTGGCGCCGATGTGATGATCCCCACCACGACCCCCGAAACCCAACTTGCCGCTTGGATTTTTGTCAAATACTTCACCTCTCCTGAAGTTCAGGCTGGCTGGGTTCGCGCTTCAAATTATTTCCCCACCCGCGCGAGCACTGAAGAATACCTCGGCGACTACATCGAAGAAAATCCCGTTTGGGGACAAGCTGCCAGCTTATTACCTTACGGCGCGTATGAACCGCAGTTGATTTCTTATCAGGGCGTTCGCGATGCCACATCTGAAGCCTTCAACCAGATTATGCAAGGCGCTGATGCACAAGAAACCCTTGATGCCCTCAACACCGAAGCGAACGATCTCCAAAAAGAATTGATGGAAGAGTAAGCAGATCGCTGATTTGCAACTTTTTCGTTAGATAAAGAATCCTGACGTTGGAAAACGTCAGGATTTTTTCTTTGAAGAAGCGGTCGCGTCGCCCTCAGATTTAAGCTGGTACCGTTATCTGTGCCGTGTGCCCGACACTTGACATTTTTCCCTTAAAGGATGCGTAAAGAAATAACTTAGACATTTGAAACCTGACAGGTTTCTAAAACCTGTCAGGTTTTGGATACTTATTTAATTACGAATCCAAAGCGCGTTTAGAATCAAAAAAAGCCGCTGAAACCAGCGACCTTTTCTGTGCCCCCGGCAGGACTCGAACCTG
>JANTFU010000027.1 GCA_024763295.1 Anaerolineales bacterium | reverse complement strand
TACCCGCTCGAACATCTTTTGATGTGACTCTTGTGCTTGACGGTAGGTGAAACTCAGCAGGAAAAAAGGCGCTTTAACGGTAACTTCTTCCCGCAGGAGCGTTCCGCCATCTTTGGGGATGGCGGTGGTCGTGTTGTGCAGCACAATCCCTGGCGACTGACGCGCAATGGATTTCAATTCCCCTTGATCGGTTTGCCAAATATCCGCTTCGTAAACAGCCTTCAAAGTGAAAAGTCCCAACGGCACGCGATCGGCAATCCGATAACGGCGAAACTGCTCTTCGGGCACGTCCAGTTCTTCCACCGAGACAATTAGCGGGTGGATTTTGTCGTGTGCGGAAAGGTCTGCGAGAAATGCAACCACCTGTGCAGGTTCGGCGTTGATTTGAATTTCTGTGCTAAACGTTAATTTCTTCATATCAAGATTGTAGCAGACTTAAGCAAAAAGAGCCGCTTTCGCGGCTCAGATTAGAAGGCTTGCGTTAAACTTCAGCAGCGGTCATCGCTTCAAACTCATGCTCACAAGGCGGAGCAATGAATTGCGGCGACATTTTCTGAATGAAATCATGGTAGGTATCGCTGGTGAAGAAATCGTCAGCGTCGGCTTTGGTGTCCCAAACCGTGAGAAAGGTGAACGCCGTGGGATTATCAGGGCATTCGAGCACATAACTCGCCCGCCCCCCATGCTCAATGATCAGGTCGACAAATGCCTGACTATGCAGGGTATTGTCAATCGTGTCCTCGTTCGGCAAGTACAAGCGGATGTTGGTCAGGTGGAACCACATAATAGCACCTCCAGTGCCATTTGACAGTATAGGCTACAGGTGATGCGCGCCGCTATGTATGGGACATAGCCTTGAATTGGAAAAGAACACTCTTACATTCATTGTACGAAATATATGTGCGAAAGTCAATTTTTGTCATTTATTTGTGACAAAGCAGCCGATTTATAAATAGATTGGAACAAGCAACCACACCTGTGTCAATCTGGTCGTCACCCAAATGCAAAATACCCGGCAAATAAAAAAAGTCCCCAACCGCTGTCTGACGGTTGGGGACTTTTCAAAAAGCTGGGAAAGACGTTTAGGCGCGATGCTCAATCGCAGCGTGAGCAGCAGCCAAACGAGCAATCGGCACGCGGAAGGGCGAGCAAGAAACGTAGTTCAAGCCAATCTGGTGACACCAATCAATCGAGTTCGGGTCGCCGCCGTGTTCGCCGCAGATGCCGCATTCGAGTTCAACGCGGGTGGAGCGACCTTTTTTAACGGCGATGTCCATTAGTTGCCCCACGCCATCGCGGTCGATGGTTTGGAAGGGGTTCTTCGGCAGGATGCCATCTTCAACGTATTTGACGAGGAAGTTGCGCTCGGCGTCGTCACGGCTGTAACCGAAGGTGAACTGGGTCAGGTCGTTGGTACCGAAGGAGAAGAATTCGGCGGTTCCGGCGATCTGGTCGGCGGTCAGACCGGCGCGCGGGATTTCGATCATGGTGCCGAATTTGTAGGAGAAAGTCACACCTTTTTCTTCCATGACTTCGGCAGCGATCTTTTCGAGCTTGGGCTGGATGAAGTGCAATTCGTTGACGTGACCGGTGAGCGGGATCATCACTTCGGGATGCGGGTCGAAGCCGCGCAATTTGACGTCGGCAGCCGCTTCAAAGATGGCGCGGACTTGCATCGAAACAATTTGGGGCAGCATCACGCTCAGGCGAACGCCACGCAAACCCATCATCGGGTTCGACTCGTGCAAGGATTCAATATCAGCCAGCAGTTTTTCTTTATCCGGTACTTCTTCGCCTTTGACGCGAGCGGTAATCACTTCTTCAAGCAATTCGCCTTCGTCGGGCATGAATTCATGCAACGGCGGATCGAGCAAGCGGATGATGACGGGCAAGCCGGTCATCGCTTCAAAGAGACCGTCGAAGTCAGCACGCTGGAAGGGCAGCAATTTATCGAGCGCAGCTTGGCGGGTTTCCACGTCAGAACCGGCAAGGATCATTTCCTGCACGATGGGGAGACGTTCCGGTTCAAAGAACATGTGCTCGGTGCGGCATAAGCCAATCCCTTGAGCGCCATAGGAGCGAGCGCGGCGGGCATCGGCGGGATAATCGGCATTTGCCCAAACCTGCAAACCTCGGCTGGGCCAACCTTCGGGAACGTCACGGATGCCTTCGGTGGCGGCAATTTCATCTGCCCAAGAGAGCAGGGTCAAAAGATCGGTCTGTTCTTCAAGGCTCGGTGCAACTGCGGGGATTTCGCCGAGGAAAACTTCACCGGTCGTGCCGTCTACGGAAATCCAGTCGCCTTCGCTGACGGTTACGTCACCAGCAGTGAAAGTGCGGGCTTCCATGTCGATGCGGACAGTGGAGGCGCCAACAACACAAGGAATACCAAATTGGCGAGCAACCACAGCGGCGTGGGAGGTCGCTCCACCTTCGCTGGTGAGAATACCTTTGGCTGCCAGCATCCCGTGAACATCATCCGGTTTGGTGAAAGGACGCACCATGATGACATCCTGACCTTCTTTTTTGGCTTTGGCTTCGGCGGTATCGGCATCGAAGTAAGCGCGCCCAACCGAAGCGCCCGGAGAAGCATTCACGCCGGTGGCAAACATCTTACCGGCTTCAGCCGCAGCTTTCTTTTCTTCGACCGAGAACTGCGGGTGCAGAAGAGTATCTACCTGCTCAGGCTGTACGCGAGAGACCGCCTCTTCTTTGGTAATCAAGCCTTCGTTCGCCATATCGACAGCGATTTTCACTGCGGATTTAGCGGTACGTTTGCCGTTACGGGTTTGGAGCATCCAGAGTTTGCCGCGTTCGATGGTAAATTCGACATCCTGCATCTCACGGTAGTGTTTTTCGAGCTTGGCAACCACGTCCATAAATTCGGCGTAGGCTTCGGGGAGTTCTTCTTCCATCTGATAAATATCAGCGGCATTACGAATACCCGCGACGACGTCTTCGCCTTGGGCATTCATCAGGTACTCGCCCCAAACTTTGTTTTCGCCCGTAGAGGGGTTACGCGTAAAGGCAACGCCGGTACCGGAGTTTTCCATATTCCCGAAAACCATCGTGACGATATTGACAGCCGTGCCCAAATCGTGAGCGATACCAGCCGCATTACGGTAATCAATGGCACGTTTCCCATTCCATGAACTGAAGACCGCTTCAGTAGCTTTCTTCATTTGTTCGTAGGCATCCTGCGGGAATTCAAAGCCGGCATCTTTCGTAACCTGCTTGAAGGTTTCTGTCATTGCCTTCCAGTCGTCGGCGGTCATGTCGGTGTCGCTGGCGTAGCCTTTCTCGGCTTTATACGCATCGAGGGGATGCTCAAATTTTTCATCATCAATCCCCAAAACAACCGAACCGAACATCTGAACAAGGCGGCGATACGCATCGTAGACGAAGCGTGCGTCACCGGTCAACTTGACCATGCTTTCTGCGGTTTCGTCGTTCAAGCCAATGTTCAGAACGGTGTCCATCATGCCCGGCATGGAGAATTTCGCACCAGAGCGGCAAGAAACCAAAAGCGGGTTGCTCGGATCGCCGAATTTTTTGCCGGTTTCTGCTTCCGTCGCTTTGGTTGCCTCTAAAACTTGTTCCCAAAGTCCCTCGGGGAACTGGTTGCCAGCTTCAAGGTATGCCAGACAAGCCTCAGTCGTAGCGGTAAATCCGGGAGGAACCGGCACGCCAATCCGAGTCATTTCAGCAAGGTTAGCGCCTTTCCCGCCGAGCAAACCACGGACGCCTTCCCAGTCACCGGCGTATTTTTCCGCCTCAGCGACTTCATTGAATAAATAAACCCATTTCTTCATGTTTTAACTCCTTTAAGTTAGAGAAATTTGCAAGTAGTATCAAAAATAACCAGCCGATAGTTTACCATAAAGACATCCTCGGTTAGATAAAAAAATCCCCCTTCACCTTAAATAAGGGGGATTCCTTTATTTTCACTTTTTCTGGAAGAGAAGACCATCAGCCCCATACTCAACATGGATTGTCGCGCCTTCCGGGAAGTCGCCCGAAAGCAACTGCAACGCCAATGGATCCTGCAATTCGCGCTGGATAGCACGCTTCAGCGGACGCGCACCAAAATCGGGATCGTACCCAACCTCCGCGAGATAGTCGCGTGCGCGCTCGTGGATTTCAAGTTGGTAGCCCCTGTCAGCAATTCGGCGGCTCAAACGGGATAGCTGAATATCTACAATCTGACGCAAATCTTCTTTGGACAACGGATGAAAGACCACGATCTCGTCAATGCGATTCAAGAACTCAGGGCGGAAATGTCCCTGCAAAACATGCGTAATCTCATCGCGGCTAACTTTGTGCCCTCCCTCCCAAAGTTGATTGCCCAAATTCGAGGTCATAATCACAACCGTATTGCGGAAATCCACCGTGCGCCCTTGCCCGTCGGTCAAACGACCATCATCGAGCAATTGCAAGAGCACATTGAAAACTTCCGGATGCGCCTTTTCGATCTCATCAAAGAGCACCACGCTGTACGGTCGGCGGCGAACAGTTTCCGTCAACTGACCGCCTTCATCGTACCCCACATAGCCGGGAGGTGCACCAATCAAACGACTGACGGTATGCTTCTCTTGGTACTCACTCATATCAATGCGCACCATCGCGCGTTCGTCATCAAACAAGAAATTCGCCAGCGAACGCGCCAACTCGGTCTTCCCAACGCCCGTTGGACCCAAAAAGATGAACGAACCCAGCGGACGGTCAGGGTCTTGCAAACCAGCCCGCGCGCGCCGCACAGCATTTGAGACAACTGTCACGGCATCATCCTGACCAATCACGCGCTGATGTAAGCGCTCTTCCATGTGGACGAGCTTTTCAGTCTCACCTTCGAGCAAGCGTGAAACGGGAATGCCCGTCCAGCGCCCAACGATGGCAGCGATCTCTTCAGCATCGACTTCTTCTTTCAAGAGCGCATCGCTACCTTGCAATTCCTTGATGCGCTTTTCTTCCGCAAGCAGTTTTTCTTCCAACTCGCGCAAGGTACCATAGCGCAAACGCGCCACTTTCTCGAGATCATTCGCGCGTTCAGCACGCTCAATTTCCGTGCGGGTTTGCTCAATCTGCTCTTTGGTGGATTGCAAATCAGTGATTGCAGATTTTTCGGTATCCCAACGCGCGTGCAGTTCTTTCGAACTTTCCTGCATATCGGCGAGTTCTTTTTCAAGCCGCGCCAAACGTTCTTTCGAGGCTTTATCTTTTTCTTTCTTCAAGGCTTCGCGCTCGATTTCCAACTGCATAATCGCACGATCAACTTCATCTAAAGCCTGCGGCTTGGAGTCAATTTCCGTGCGCAAACGCGCCGCCGCTTCATCAATCAGGTCGATGGCTTTGTCCGGCAGATGGCGGTCAACGATATAACGCTTAGAGAGCGTCGCCGCCGCAATGACCGCCGGATCGGTGATGCGCACGCCATGATGAATTTCGTAGCGTTCTTTGAGACCACGCAAAATGCTGATGGTATCTTCCACACTCGGTTCTTCGACCAACACAGGCTGAAAACGGCGTTCGAGCGCGGGGTCTTTTTCAATATATTTGCGATACTCATCTAGCGTGGTTGCGCCAATCAGGTGCAATTCGCCGCGCGCAAGCATCGGCTTGAGCATATTGCCTGCATCCATCGCGCCATCGGCTTTGCCAGCGCCGACAACTGTGTGCATCTCATCCACAAAGAGCAGGATTTCGCCTGCCGAGTCGGTAATCTCTTTTAAGACGGCTTTCAAGCGTTCTTCAAACTCACCGCGATATTTTGCGCCCGCGATCAGCGCGCCCATATCTAACTGGACAAGACGTTTCTTTTTAAGCCCTTCGGGGACGTCACCGTTAACAATGCGCTGTGCCAAACCTTCAGCGATTGCCGTTTTCCCGACACCGGGTTCACCGATCAACGCCGGATTATTCTTGGTTCGGCGTGAGAGAATTTGTACCACCCGCCGAATCTCCTCGTCCCTACCGATAACAGGATCGAGCTTTCCCTGCCGCGCGAGGGCTGTCAGGTCACGCCCGTATTTTTCGAGCGATTGATAGGTGCTTTCGGGGTTTTCAGAAGTAACACGTTGCGAGCCGCGCACATCTTTGAGGGCAGACAGAATGCTGTCTTTGGTCAAGCCGTATTGCGCCAGACGGTTCTTTTCAGTGGAATCTGCTAAACCGAGCAAAATATGTTCGGTGGAAACATACTCATCTTGCATCCCTTTGGCGTAGCGCTCTGCGGCTTTGAGCACATCGCTCGTAGCACGCGCCAAGCCGATGTCCAGATTCGCTCCGCTAATCTTTGGTCGTCTTGCCAGTTCTTTTTCCAATTCATCCACGATTGCCAGAGGCGATCCGGCTATTTTGGTCACAATGGCAGGCACAACCCCCTGCTCTTGATGCAAAAGCGCCAAAAGCAAATGCGCAGGCTCTATGGCTTGGTGTCCATATTCTTGCGCAAGCGTTTGTGAAGCGAGAATAGATTCTTGTGATTTTTTTGTATATTTTTCGAGGTTCATCTGAAGCCTCCTTTTTAGCTAAGGTTATGGTGAAATTTTAGAGTACAGATATATGAAGGGTGTAAATTTTTTATCAGACCCGTATTGGAGAGAAAAAGCAATTCAGGTGAAAGTGCCTCGCAGAATCATCCAAATTGAGAATTGCCGCAAACAAAAATTGACAATCTATTATCTTTTTGCTACACTAGTAACGCGTGTTAGTAGCCATTCTACTTTTTATGCAAAGACCTTACTTGTGGACAATTCACAATTATTTTCAAACCAAGTTATTTTCTACAAGCGCCACATGTGTGGTGCTTTGTTCGTGTTTTTTATTTGAAGCAATTTTAAGGAGGTGATGTCGAAGACAAATAAAAAACACTCCCCTACACTATATTAACCTATTAACCTATTCTTGGAGGAATAACCCAAATGAAGAAAACACTTTTAACCCTTCTGGCGCTGGTTTTGGTAATGAGCATGGTTGCCGTTGCCTGTACGCCCGCTGCCCCCGCAGAAGAACCGGCTGCTGAAGAACCTGCCGCCGTAGAAGAGCCGATGGAAGAAGAAGCTCCCGCTGATGAAGCACCTGCAACCGAAGAAGTTATGGAAGAACCCATGGCTGAAGTTGATTTTGCAGTAATGCCCGGCGGCGCTTTGGAAGAAGCCCTGAAAGGCACCTACGCTGGCACCACCGTCACCGTTGACGGCGCTTTTGAAGGCAACGATCCCGATGGCGTGAAATTCGACGAATCCGTAAAAGCATTCGAAGAAGCCACCGGCATTGACGTCAACTATATCGGCAACAAAGAATTTGAAGGCTCGATCGCCATCCGTGTGGATGCCGGCGACGCTCCTGATATTGTTGACTTCCCGCAGCCCGGTTTGTTCGCAAACTTCGCTCGCGAGGGCAAAATCGTCCCTGTTTCTGAATATCTGGACAGCGACTGGCTGGACCAACAGTATGCTTCCGGTTGGCGCGAATTCAACACCGTTGACGGCACCGAATACGGCGTGATGATGCGCTTCTCCGGCAAGAGCTTGGTTTGGTACCCGAAAGCTCAGTGGGATGCCGCTGGCTACGAAATTCCCCAGACCTGGGATGAACTGATGGCGCTTACCCAGCAGATCGCTGACGATGGTGACACCGCTTGGTGTATCGGTATCGAGTCCGGCGCAGCTACCGGCTGGGCAGCCACGGACTGGACCGAAGAGATGATGCTCCGCACCACCTCACTCGAAAACTACGATGCTTGGGTTGCCGGCGAATTGCCCTTCGACTCCCCCGAAGTCAAGAACGCTGTAGAAACCTGGAGCAACCTTTGGTTCAACGACGACTATGTCCTTGGTGGACGCAACTCGATCGTTTCGACCTCTTTCGGCGACTCCCCCGCCGGTCTGTTCACCGATCCGCCCCAATGCTGGATGCACAAACAGGCTAATTTCATCACCTCCTTCTTCCCCGAAGGCGTTGAATACGGCACAGATTATGACTTCTTCTATCTGCCGCCCGTTGATGAAGCTTATGGCAAACCCTTCCTCGTTGCTGGTGACTTGGTTGCGATGTTCAATGATCGCCCCGAAGTTCGCGCTCTGATGGAATACTTCACCACCCCGCAGTCTGTTAGCGGCTGGCTTGAAGGCGGCGGAGCAATCGCTGCACAGAAAACCGCCACACAGGATATGTACGGTTCCGATCTTGACTGGGCTGTCTCGCAACTCGTTGCCCAAGCTACCGCATTCCGCTTTGACGGCTCTGACCTGATGCCCGGCGAAGTTGGCGCTGGTTCCTTCTGGGAACACATTACCAGCTACGTTGCAGGCTCTGAAGACCTCGATACCTCCATGCAGGCTATCGACGCCTCTTGGCCTACCGAATAAACAATTTTTCATAGAAGGTGAGCGACTCAATGAGCCGCTCACCTTTCTTCTTTTTACCCAAGAGCAAGTTTTCAAGCTATTATGCTTTTATTCACCTGTTAGTTTATAAGAAGGGAATAGGCTATGAACTTACCTCAAGATGAAAGAAACGACGAGCAAGCGCTGGGTGCCAGTTTACTTTCTCTAATCGGACGTACTTTGATTGCAATCAGCATTCCTATCATTGCGTTTTACGTCCTCTATCAAGGTTTTATTTTTCTCAGAGACAGTAAAGCCCCTGCAGGCATCATTGCCATTGTAGCGATCATTTGGGGTGTTGGCGGCGTTGGCATTCTGTTCTGGGTATTCAATAATCTTGTCGAATTATTACCCGATTTATGGAGAGGACGCCTACTTCCCTTTGTCTTTGTCGGTCCGGCAATTGCCATCATGTCATGGTACCTGACCATTCCGACGCTCAGAACTTTTTGGATCAGCCTTTTTGGACGCAACGGTCCCGAAGACGGGCTTAACTTTATTCAATTGCTTGGCAGTGATAATTTTGTCGGCTTAAGCAATTATGCGGCGGTCTTTACAGACAGTCTGATGCGCGAAGCCTTCCGCAACAACCTGATGTGGATCGCCTTCGGCAGTACCCTCTCCGTAGCCTTTGGCTTGATCATTGCAGTTTTGGCAGATCGCAGTAAGTTTGAAAAAACCGCCAAATCGCTGATTTTCTTACCGATGGCAATTTCATTCGTGGGCGCCAGTGTAATCTGGAACTTTATCTACGAATATCGCCCCGCCGGACAAGTGCAAATCGGCTTGCTCAACGCGATTGTGACCAGCTTGGGCAACCAACCACGCGCTTGGGCACAATGGGTTGATATTTCACCGTGGAACAACCTTTTCCTGATCGTAATTGTCATCTGGCTTCAAGCCGGTTTTGCGATGGTACTTTTCTCGGCTGCTCTAAAAGGCATTCCTGAAGAGCTGCTCGAAGCCGGTCGCATTGACGGGGCAACAGAATTGCAGATTTTCTTCCGCATTATGATCCCCTATATTCAGGGAACGCTCATCTCGGTTTGGACGACGGTCGTCATCTTCACGCTAAAGATATTCGACGTGGTCTGGGTGATGACGGGCGGTCAGTTTGGTACTCATGTCATCGCCACCCAATTTTATCGGCAATCGTTCACCAACCGTAATTCCGGGTACGGCTCTGCCATCGCTATCGTCCTGCTAATCGCTGTCATCCCGGTCATGTTCTATAATCTAAAACAATTCCGCGAACAGGATGCATTCTAATGGCTAGCCAAAAGAAAACAAAACACGCTAACAGCTTGGTTGTCAATCTTGTCCTCTTGTTGCTTGTTGTCATTTGGACAATCCCCACGTTGGGCATTTTCGTCTCGTCCTTCCGCAATCGTGATGATATTGCCTCATCCGCTTGGTGGAAAGTATTTCCACACAAAGCCTGGCAAACCGTCGCAGAGTTAGACGTCAAAGAGTTGGGACTAAATCCCGACGAAGTAATGACGATTGAAGGCGTTAGCGGCACTTTTGACGAATTCCGCGAAGGGGTAGCGACACCGGACGGGAAACAAATCACCTGGATCGGCAACAAACGCCTCGGACGCATCGAAGTGCAAGAAGAAGTTTGGACAGTTATGTGGGACTTTACATTGGACAACTATCGTCAGGTCGTTGGCGGACAGGATTTTGAATTTACCCGCCCCGATGGCACGGTAGAAGTCGTTCCCGGGGATAATATGTTGGGCGCATTTCTCAACAGTCTCACAGTCTCCATCCCTGCGACGGTTATCCCCATCCTCATCGCCGCCTTCGCTGCCTACGCCTTTGCTTGGATGAAATTTCCCGGACGCCGCCCACTCTTCATCATGGTCGTTGCGTTGCTGGTTGTGCCGCTCCAGATCGCCCTTGTGCCAATCCTGCGTGACTACAAAACGCTCGATCTGAACGGCACCTACCTCGCCATCTGGCTTGCGCACACCGGTTTTGGTCTCCCGCTCGCCACCTACCTGCTCTTCAACTACATCAGCACCCTCCCGCGTGACATCCTCGAATCCGCCTTCATTGATGGCGCATCACACTTCACCGTCTTCACGCGGCTCATCATTCCACTCTCTGTTCCCGCGCTGGCATCCTTCGCCATCTTCCAATTTCTGTGGGTCTGGAACGACTATCTCGTCGCCCTAATCTTCCTCGGCGGCAATCCGGAATTAGAATTAGTCACCCAACGTATGGCAGCCATCGTCGGCTCACGCGGCAGTGAATGGCATCTCCTCACTGCGGGTGCTTTTGTCTCCATGCTTTTGCCCTTGGCAGTCTTCTTCGGCTTGCAACGCTACTTCGTACGCGGCTTGCTGGCAGGCTCGGTCAAAGGCTAAAGAATTTTTCCGTCCCATTTACAGGCTGCGTATTTCATTGATGAAACGCGCAGCCTGTTTTTTACCCCATGACAGAAGAAAAAACACAATTAGATTGGCAACTCTGGTTTTACTGGATTATGGCAACCACCCTGGGATGGTTGCTGGGCAGCCTCCTCTTCAACACGATTCCCTTGATGCGCCTGATGATCGCCGGCGCAGCAATCGCCGCCTTTCAATGGGCGGTGCTCTTCAAGCGGATGCCCAAAGCCTGGCAATGGATTCCCTACACCTTCCTCGGCTGGTTTTTCGGCTACTGGGCAGCCCTGCTCATCTTTCACCAAAGCGCCGTCCTCTGGAGTGGACCGCTGGTTGGTCTGGGCACGGGCATTACACAGTGGCTCTATTTACGCAATAAGCTCCCGCTGGCGGGCTGGTGGATTCCAATTAGCCTCCTCGCGTGGACAACCGGTATCACCATCCTGCCCGGCGCGCTCACCAGTGGCACACTTCCAAGCGCGCTAACGGGCTTAACGCTCGTTATTTTGCTGCACAACTCACAAAAATAAACGGAATTTTAGAATTTCATCCAGTTTTACCCACGCACATTTCGCAAAAGGTATTGTGTCATGCTTTGCCGATTTGCAAAACCATTACGCAACACGAAAGAGTCTAACAAAGGTCATCACAGGAGAACTCAAATTGACTGAAAAGAAACTCTGGTGGCAAACAGGCGTTGTCTACCAAATTTATCCTCGTTCCTATATGGACACAACTACCAGCGGCATGGGTGACCTGCCCGGCATCAGCGCCAAGCTCGACTACTTGAGCGAAACCCTCGGTGTGGATGCCATTTGGCTCTCGCCCTTCTACCCCTCTCCGATGAAAGATTTTGGCTACGATGTCGCCGATTACTGCAATGTCGACCCGCGCTTTGGCACGCTGGCAGATTTCGATGAATTGCTCACAAACGCACATCAACGCGGCATCAAACTCATCATCGACTGGGTACCAAATCACTCGTCAGACCAACACCCTTGGTTCATCGAATCGCGCTCCTCGCGCAACAGCCCCAAACGGGATTGGTATGTCTGGCGTGACCCCAAATTCGATGAAAACGGCAACAAACTTCCGCCCAACAACTGGCAATCGCTTTTCGGCGGCATTGCTTGGGAATGGGACGAAAAAACCGCACAATATTATCTGCACTCCTTCGTCAAAGAACAGCCCGACCTGAACTGGCGCAACCCAGAAGTGCAAGCTGCCATGTACGAAACCTTACGCTTCTGGCTCAAGCGTGGCGTGGATGGCTTCCGCGTGGACGTTGCCCACTTCATTATGAAGGACCCAGCCCTTCGGGACAATCCCCCAGCCCAAATCAAGGGCGCAGCCATGCATCGCTCTCACGGGGACGCCTACGACAGCCAAAGCCACATCCACGATCATGGGCATCCCGATTCGCATCCCATCTACAAAGAAGTCCGCAAAATTTTAGACGAGTACAGCCAAACCAGTCCGCGCGTCAGCGTTGGCGAAATCCACATCTTTGAATTTGAAAAACTAGCGGAATTTTACGGTACGCCCGAAGAAGGCATGGAATTTCACCTACCATTCAACTTCAGCTTACTCAAAGTGGCGTGGCATGCAGCGCAATTTCGCGCGCAGGTTGACGCCTACGAAGCCGCCCTGCCCGCTTGGGCAACGCCCAATTATGTCCTCGGCAACCACGACGAAGGGCGTATCGCCACCCGTTACGGCGAAATGCAGTCGCGCGTCGCAGCGATGATGTTGCTAACCCTGCGCGGTACACCGACGATTTATTATGGCGAAGAATTGGGGATGACGGATGTGCTCGTCCCGCCCGAAAAACGACTGGACCCGTACGGGCTTTCCGTCCCCGAACATGGACGCGACCGTTGCCGCACGCCCATGCAATGGGATTCCACCAAAAATGCCGGATTCTCCAAAGCCGAAACGGACGCGCTCTGGTTGCCTATTGCGGAAAATTTTACCCACAAGAACGTCGCCACCGAACTGGCTGATCCACGCTCACACCTCGCGCTTTACCGCCAACTACTCGCGTTGCGCAAAGAGAGCGAAGCCTTGCAACACGGCACCTATCGCTCACTGGATACTGTGCCCAATGTCTTTCTTTACGAGCGCCAAAGTGAGAACGAAACCTTACTAATTGCGCTCAACTTCTCTGAAAAAAAGCAAGACCTTGCCCTCGAAGGCAATATTTTGCTTTCTACCTATCTTGACAATAAAGCAAATCCGCAGACACTACGCCCGCATGAAGGCTTAATCATTCAAAAATTATAACTACGCCCCCGCTTGTAATCATCCCTGCGAGAATCATGCACTTGCGACGTGACAGTCTCCCTCACAGTATTGGGATTGTTGCGGCGATTGGCTATTGAGCTTGCCGAAATAAAAGCTGCTGCGCAATGACGTAGAAGATTACTTAAAAATTCTCAATCAAGGATAAAAAATGACCGCACTTAAATTTCCCGAAAACTTTCAGTGGGGCACCTCCGCCTCCGCTTACCAGATTGAAGGCGCAGCCAAAGCCGACAGCAAAGGCGTCAGCATCTGGGATACCTTCACGCGCTGGGAAGGGCATATCCTCAATAACGACAACGCCGCTATAGCCTGCGATCATTACAACCG
>JANTFU010000026.1 GCA_024763295.1 Anaerolineales bacterium | reverse complement strand
CGAAATTGTCGATGGCGTGATGATTAAACACACTCAATCGGGACTGCATGTTCTCGCTGCACCTGCACGCCCCGAACAGGCAGAAGAAGTCTCCGGGCAAAGTTTTTTACAAATCATCCAGTATTTGCGTCGCTTATATGCCTATGTGATTATTGATACGAATGCTTGGCTCTCCGACGCAGTTCTTTCCGCTATTGACGAGAGCGATGTGATTGTTTTGTTGGTTTCTCAAGATATTCCTGCAATCAAGAACGCCCGTCTTTTCCTAGATTTAATTTCATCTTTGGGCGTTCAGCGCGAGCGTATTGCCTTGACCATGAACCGCTACGATAAACGTATTGGGATTACACCTGAAAAAGTCGGTGACAACTTGAAAATCAAAATGGCAGCTACGATTCCGCTTGACGAAAAAACCGTCATCCCATCAGTTAATCGCGGTGTGCCATTTATATTGGCAAATAAAAACCAGCCTGTTAGCAAAGGAATTTTAATACTTGCTGAAGCTGTTCGAGAACGCATTGCAACTTTAGAAATTGAAGGATAACAAGAAAGTCACAGGAGCGTAGTTATGTCGTTGCTAAAAAGAATCGAACAAGGGCAAAGTGCCTCATCGGGTGGAAAAAGTATTCAGGCTAGTTCTGATGAACCCTCACGCTTATCGTCCTTACAGGCAAGACGCGCAAACGCACCTAATGCCAAACCGCAAGCCGGAACCTATTACGATCTGAAAACTCGTGTCCAAAACAAACTGCTCGCTGAGATGGATCCATCCATGGACATCTCCCAGACGGACGAAGTTCGCCGATCTATCCAAGAGCTTTTTGAACAAATCCTCGCCGAAGAAAATATTGTTCTGTCACGCCCCGAACGCCACCGCCTTTTTGAGCAGATTTCCGCAGAAATTTTGGGCTTTGGTCCCTTAGAACCCCTATTACAGGATGACACCCTTACCGAAATCATGGTAAATGGCGCAAAGAATATTTATGTCGAGCGTAAGGGGAAGTTGCATCGCGTGCCGGTTACTTTTGAAAGTGACGAGCATGTTCTGCGGATTATAGACAGGATTGTGGCTCCGCTTGGACGCCGTATCGATGAATCAAGCCCGTATGTGGACGCACGCCTGCCGGATGGGTCTCGTGTAAATGCTGTGGTGCCACCAATTTCTTTGGTCGGTCCGACCCTCACCATCCGTAAATTTTCCAAAAACCCGATCACAATTGAACAACTCATTCAATTTGGTTCCATTACCCGCGAAGCCTTACAGTTTCTGAAAGCTTGTGTGCGAGCTAGGCTGAATATTGTTATTTCGGGCGGTACAGGCTCTGGTAAAACAACGCTCTTAAACGTTATGTCCTCGTTTATTCCTCCGGATGAACGTATTCTAACCATCGAAAACGCGGCTGAAGTTCAACTGCGGCAAGAGCATGTCGTTACGTTGGAATCACGACCTGCGAACATTGAAGGACGCGGTGAGATTACGATTCAGCAACTAGTTGTCAACGCATTGCGTATGCGCCCTGATCGTATTATCGTCGGCGAGATTCGTGATGAAGCCGCCTTGGACATGCTTCAGGCAATGAATACCGGTCACGATGGCTCTATGACAACGACACATGCCAACAGTCCGCGCGACTCTCTTTCCCGTCTCGAAACCATGACTTTGATGGCTGGCATGGATTTGCCCGTCAGAGCTATTCGCGAGCAGATTTCGTCCGCAGTTGATGTGGTCTGTCAGCAAGCTCGTATGAGAGATGGTTCACGTCGAGTAACACATATTACCGAAGTTAGCGGGATGGAAGGTGATGTAATCACAACGACAGACATTTTTGCTTTTGAGCAAACCGGCATCGAAGAAGGTAAAATCGTCGGTCACCTACGCCCAACTGGACTTCGTCCAAAGTTTATGGACAAGATCGAAGCAAGCGGCATCAATTTGCCGCCATCTATTTTTGGTATTGGTGAGCGCCGTCGCTACTAATGATCACTAGCTAGAAAGAAGACTAATTTATGACTGGTACCTTTTTGATTATTGCCGGTGTGGTGATTGTGGTTTTGCTTATTATTGGTGTTCTGATGACATCCAATAGCGAACGAAACCTCGTTGAAGACCGCCTTGGTCGCTATCTGGATGAAGACGATGATGGTGGTGGTAAAAGAAGTGATGAAGTTACCGAATGGGTGAACCAGCGTGTTGAAAAATCATCGAGTGGTGACAAAGTTAAGCGCGCGCTGGCAAGGGCAGATATTAAGCTCAAGGTTGCCGAATATTATGCGTTGATTTTGATTTCTGCAGTTGGCGTTGGGTTGCTTGCCATGATTGTTGGCGGCGGCGAAATGGCGCAACGAACCATAACTTTTGGCATAGGCGCGTTAATTGGCTCCTTCCTCCCGAGCCTTTACGTTCGTCGGCAGCAAAGTGTTCGCTTGAGGCGTTTTGATGATCAATTGCCGGATATGATCAACCTTATGGTTAACGGGTTGCGAGCCGGTTATTCAACAATGCAGGCACTTGAGGCAGTCAGTCGAGAACTGCCCCCCCCAATCTCCGATGAGTTTCGGCGTGTTGTGCAAGAGATGCAATTGGGTGTTCCGATGGATAAAGCTCTTGACAATCTTTTGCGCCGTATCCCTAGCCCAGATTTGGACTTTATGGTTACCGCCATGAATGTTCAACGTGAAGTTGGTGGTAATCTGGCAGAAATTCTGGATACGATATCCTTTACTATTCGCGAACGTATTCGGATTAAGGGGGAAGTGAAGACACTTACGTCACAGGTGACCACTTCGGCTAAAATCCTCTCATTTCTTCCGATTGGTCTTTTTATCTTATTGTGGTTTATTAGTAATGACTACATCAGAACGATTTTTGATAACGGCTTGGCATGTGGACTTAGTGCCATAGGGACAGGTTTGTTCTTGATTGCCATTGGTTACTTTGTTATGATGAAGATAGCTGATATCGAGGTCTAAAGGAGTTTTCGTATGGCTGGTTTGATTATTGTTGGAATAATCCTTCTTGTAGGCGTGATTGCCTTGGTTGTTTATGCCAATAATCGCAAACAGGATGCCTCTGAAGATGACCTTTTGTCATCTCGTTTGGTTGAGTTTGCTGAACGCGGCGAAGTTGCATCTCTTGAAGATATTGAGATGTCGCAACCGTTTTTTGAGCGTGTGATTTTGCCCCTTTTATTGAAAATTGGTGATATCTCTGCTCGTTATACCCCTCAAAATCTGATTGAAGAAACAGAAAGAAAAATTGAACTTGCCGGAAATCCTAATAGCCCTTTGGTTTCGGGCGGGGCATCTTTTTTCCTTGCGTCTCGTTTTGTTATTGCTGTAGTTTTTGCCGGTTTGGCGGGGGCTATTTTGTACTTGTTGCCTGAAGGCACAGTGAATATAAATCCTTTATTGGCTATTCTTGGCGGGGCGGTTTTAGGGTTCTTTTACCCTCAGTCTTGGCTGGATGGAAAGATTAAGGCGCGCCAGAAAGATGTGCTGAAAGCAATGCCCGACGCTTTAGATTTGTTGACGATCTGCGTAGAGGCTGGGTTAGGGTTTGACGCTGCGATGTCTAAGGTTAGTGAGAAATGGGAGAATGAGCTTTCGGTGGCTTTTGCGCGTGCTATTCGCGAAGTTCAATTGGGGAAAGTGCGTCGTGAAGCCTTGAAAGATATGGCTGAACGCATTGATCTGCCTGAGATGACGAGTTTTATCGCTGCTGTTATTCAGAGTGAACAATTGGGTGTTAGTATGGCGCGTGTTTTGCGTATTCAGTCTGAACAGATGCGCATGAAGCGCCGTCAACGCGCGGAGCAGGAAGCGCATAAAGCCCCTGTGAAAATGCTTTTGCCGATGGTTTTTCTTACCTTCCCGTCAATTTTTATTGTATTGATGACGCCTGCCGTTATTCAGGTTATGAATTCCGGCATTATCTAATGAAAGCTTGTTGAAGGGCTTTGAAAGCGCCCTGTTTTTTTATCGTTGAGAGAGCGTTATAGAAAGAATCTTTTTTGACGAAACCTTATCCAATTCTGTATTCTCTATATCGTTTATCGTGGCAGGGAATAGACTTACTCTTTCCTCCCTCTTGTGGCGGCTGTAAGAAGGTGGGCGTACGTTGGTGTGATTCTTGTCGAGAAAGTTTGCTGGAGATAGAAGCGCCTTTTTGCGATATTTGTGGCTTGCCGCAAAACACGAGCGGAGTTTGTGAAAAATGCGCCCAAAATCCCCCTGCATATCAGGCATTGCGTTCTTGGCTGGCTTTTGACGGCTCGATCCGTAATGCATTACATAGCATTAAGTATCACAAGAATCACGGCATGGGGGAGCAGCTTGCCTTTGAAATGCTGCCTTTTGTTCAAAAATTGAATTGGAATATTGACCTTGCGTTGCCTGTGCCGCTTGGCAAGCAGCGTATGAAAGAACGAGGGTATAATCAGGTATCGACATTTGCCCGCCCGTTGGCTCTAGCGATGGGATGGCGTTTTTCTCCAAGCGCTTTAAAACGCGTGAAGGAAACTCGCTCGCAGGTTGAACTTTCTGCGGTGGAGCGGATGGAGAATGTAAAGGATGCTTTCGTTGCGGATCGCAGGCGGGTTGACGGTCAGACGGTTTTGGTTGTAGATGATGTGTCCACAACGGGAGCAACCCTAAATTCATGTGCGGAATCGCTAATCCGTGGAGGCGCAAAAGCTGTCTATGCTCTGACAATCGCTCGAGCGCTACCACATCATGGTCTTCGGACTATCTAATTTTATCCTTTAGAAGGAGGTACGATGACACACGAAGTGAAAGTTTTTGGACGGAATATGGACGTGAGCGATAAGATTCATGACTATATTTCAGGCAAAGCAGAAAAATTGGATCGGTATCTCAAAGAAATTGAAGAGACGCGCGTGGAGCTTTCGCACGCGAAAAACGCGCGCAGTGCTTCAGATAGACAGGTCGCCCAGATTACGGTGCGTGGGCGGCGACTTCTTTTACGCGCAGAAGAGCGTTCAGATGACATTTTGAGTGCTTTTGATGCAGCACTTGATAAAATGCAGCGTCAGATTGAGCGCTATAAGGGCAAGCGTCAGTATGGACGCGGTGAGCGCGGCGATGGACGTTCTGCGGCTGATATTGCACCCAATATTGATTTGAGTGATGATGAAGAAGATGCCGAGATGGTGATTGCTCGCCGTAAGCGCTTCTCGATTTATCCGATGGTGGAAGAGGAAGCACTTGAGCAGATGAAACTGCTTGGGCACGACAACTTTTTTATTTTCTACAATGGCGAAACCAACGCCGTCAATGTTCTTTATCGGCGACGTGACGGGAGCTACGGTTTGATTGAGCCTGAAATTGCCTAGCGCAAAACGTACTTAAGAAAGGAAAAAACTGACCCGAATTTTTCGGGTCAGTTTCTATCTAAGCAAGAATGAATGATTTTGAAGACGAAATGCTGCCATCTTATGGCGATAATTCTTTTGATACCGAGAAAATTCGTGAAGCTACGCATGAAATTTTATTAGCGGTTGGCGAAGACCCCGAACGTGAGGGGTTACGTCGCACGCCCACACGCATTGCGAATATGTACGGAGAGTTGCTCTCCGGATACAACACCGACCCTGAAGCGATTGTTAACGGCGCGCTTTTTCATGTCAAGTACGATGAAATGGTGTTGGTGCGCGATATAGAGTTTTACAGCTTATGTGAACACCACATGCTCCCTTTTATTGGGCGTGCGCATGTGGCTTATATTCCTAACGGTACGGTTGTCGGTCTCTCTAAAATTCCGCGCATTGTGGATATGTTTGCCCGCCGCTTACAAGTACAGGAACGTATGACGCGCCAAATTGCTGATTTTATCCGTGACCTGCTTCAGCCGCAGGGTGTGGCGGTTGTTGTGGAGGGATTGCATCTTTGTATGATGATGCGCGGCGTGAAGAAACACAATGCGCGTATGACTACCTCTGCGATGCACGGTGCTTTTCGCGCAAATTTAGCCACCCGCCAAGAGTTTTTGGATAATATTTCACGCGGTGCATCGGCGTTGCAAATTTAAGATTGGATGATTCCGCGCGGAGCGCGCTTTTGCGACGCAGCGGTCTCTTTAGTGAGATTGCGTTGTCGAAAGTGCATCTTTCTCGCAAATTCAGGATAAAAAACCGCTTCGCGCATGGATGAGGCGGGTTCCGCTTAAGGACGCGTTATTTCGACCCCAACCAGATCAACATAATTCAACGCTTCCGGCTTTTCTACTCGCACTTTCGCTTTTTTCACCCCTTTTTCTTTTAGGCATAACTGCGCTATATCTTCAGCGAGGGCTTCGACAGTCAGCCGCCGCGCCGTCTCTGCGTGTTGGCGGACTTTTTGTGAAAGCGCATCATAATTGATGCAATCGTCAAGGTCGTCGCTTTGCGCAGCTTTGTGTGTGTCGGTGTAGAGTGTGATGTTGATGAGCATCGCTTGGGGCGTGATGCGTTCATCATCGTAAACGCCGATGATGCCGTGTGCGTATAGGTTTTTGATTAAGATTTTATCCATTGATTATCTTATGCTCCCTGCGCCGCCAAGGATGGCGGCTAGAGCGTTATTAGAGAGAGTACAAAAGTCTTAAAGACTTTTGTACTCTCTTCGCTATTAGTGCGTGCGCCGCACGACGATTAGTTTCGTCACGGCACCAAGCGCAGCGTGGCTTCTGCATTGGCTTTGATGCGCTCTAAATCCCAATACATCGGATAATACTCGATATTGCGCCACATATCCGCCATGTCGATGTAATGTTCGTGTCCCGCGTGTCCGGATTGACCGGTGGTGTGGACGGTTAGTGAGTTGTCGAGGTTGCTTAGGTCAACGATCATGCGCATCGAGGGCAGCCAATCGACTTCGTAGCTTTCGTAGGTCGTCCAGCCCGTCGCATTGACGATGCTTTCACCGCCCGCAGTTGGGAAAGCGCCGCGATTGAAGAGATTTTCGATTGGCGCTACGCCGGAATTGCCGAGCGTGGAATTTCTAAAGGTCGCCGTGTGCATCTCGCCCCAAGCCCAGTTTTTGCGGTCTTTGCCGTAGTCTTTTTCCATTTCGTCTACGGCAGCTTCAAAGGCGGCGGCAAAAATATCGTCGCGGGTTTCGATTTTGTCTGTGGTTTTGTCGTCCCAGAAGAAGTTGTTGACGTCGGGCGTGATGTTGCGCATGACTTCAAACCAACGTGAGCCGCCCGCTGCGCGATAATCTTCGGGCAGGTCGTCGTCGAAGGTGAGCATGAGCAGGTGCTTCCAATAGGCGGCGAAGAGGGCGGCGGGGGCTGAATCCATGTCGGTTTGACGGTTCCAAGCCGCAAGCCACGAGCGCATCTCGACGAGATGGTCGTCGTTCAGCGGGGCATCCTGCAAGAGCGGAATCAGCGTTTCGGCGTTCAGATCCATTCCATCCCCGTGCATCTGCTGAATATAATCAAAAGTAATCACTTCTGGCGCGTCGTTGAGCATATCGACAATGCGTTGGGCGCGGTAGCCATACGCCCACTCGGTGGTGATGAGATGCTCGTAGTCCCATGGGCTGACGCGGTTGTTGGCGGTAGCGATGTAGCCGCTGGCGGGATTGAGGGTGTAGGGCAGTTCTTCAAAGGGGATGAAGCCCGTCCACTCGTAGTCGTCCGTCCAGCCGGGAACGGGGTAGCGCCCATCGCCGTTGGCGCGGATTGGCACGCGCCCGGGCATTTGGTAGGCGATATTGCCGTCCACATCGGCGTAAATCAGGTTTTGAGCGGGTACTTGGAAGCCTTGCGCCGCTGTGCGGAACTCGTCCCAGTTTTGAGCTTTGTTGAAGCCCCAAATCGCTTCAAAAACATTGCCGGGGATAAGCGCCGTCCAGTTGAGCGCGATGGCGTAATTTTCGGGCAGGTCAATGCCCGCTTTCTCGCTAAAAGGCGTTTGGTCGTCGGCGAGATCGCTGTCTTTGAGCTCGCCGAAGGTGTCTGAGATGATCGGTCCGTGCCGCGAGATGCGCACAGTGATCTCGACCGGTTCGCCGCCCGTGATGGCGATGCTTTCGGTGCGGGTTTCAAAATCAACCCATTCGCCGTTGACTTCGTACTGGTTTGGGTTGTCGGGGTTGACCTTTTCGATGAAGAGATCCATGACATCAGGTCCGACGTTGGTGAAGCCCCAAGCGACGTTGTCGTTATGTCCGATGATTACGCCGGGCACGCCCGCGAACGAAAAGCCGCCGACTTCGTAAGGGCAAGCCTCGCTGACGGGCTGACAGTGCAAGCCAACCTGATACCAGATGGAGGGCATTTGAATGCCGAGATGCGGATCGTTGGCGAGGATGGGCATCCCCGTCTCGGAGCGTGAGCCTGAAACCGCCCATGAGTTTGAGCCGATGCCCGCGCCGATGGGTCCCAGCACATCATCCAGTAGAGCAAAATTTGCCGAGACGGACTCAAGGTTTGGGCTTGCGAGGCGTAAAAGGGTTTCAGTCTCCTGCGAAGTGGATGCTGCCACTGCTTCGCCGCCAATCTCGCTGACGATAATGGGATGGTCTTCGGGATAGGGCGGGTAGAGCGTTTCGACTTGTTCGGGGGTGAGCGTGCTGAGCAGTACGGCGCGCTCAATCTCGTTGTTCATGTTGCCGCGCAAATCCCATGCCATCGCTTTTGCCCAGGTCAGGGTGTGAATGGGTGTCCAAGGGGCGGGTGTGTAATCGGGGCTAAGCAGGGCAAGCACGCCGTATTCAAGACTCAACTCTGTGCCGCTGTGCTCGTCGAGATAGGCATTGACGCCATCAGCGTAAGAATCGAGAATGGCTTTTGATTCTGCGTTGAGCGCGGCGTATTCGGTTTCTGCGGTTTGCTTCCAGCCGAGTGTGCGCAGGAAGGCATCCGTTTTGACTTGGGCTTCACCGAACATGGACGAAAGTTCGCCGGAGCCGATATGACGCCAGGCATCCATCTGCCAGAAGCGATCTTGTGCGTGGACGTAGCCCTGTGCCATGAAGAGATCGTGCAGGGTGCTGGCGTAAATGTGCGGGATGCCCATCTCGTCGCGGTAGACGCTCACAGGCGCATCCAGCCCGGCTAAGGTGATCTCACCGTCCACCTGCGGGAAGGATTTCGGAGTATTGGTCTTCACCCAATTTTTATAGAAGAGCGTCCCGCCGATGCCGAGAATCAGAAGCACGACGACCAATCCAATTAAAAAGTTGCGTAGTTTTTTTTGCATTATTCCTCCATTTGGCGATTTGGCGTTGTTATGATAGGGTCTTTAGGTGTGAGTGAAAACACATGCTTTGGCGAATGGTTTTGCCTTTGGGTATAATTGCTCAGAAGTGTTGAATTGGAGAAAAACTGATGAAGAGAAAATTTTTATTCTCTATTTTATTGAGTATTGCGCTTTTGAGCGCTTGTATGCCAACGCCTGTGCCACAAGACCCGGGTTTAATCTTTACGATTGTGGCGAGTACGCAAACAGCCGCTGCCTGGCAAACGCAGATGGCACAGTCTTCGTTTAGTCCAACGCCCACGCAGCCAACCTTGCGTCCGACTTTTACGCCTTTCCCGACCATGACGTCTTTCGTTTATCGTGTAACCGCTAGTCCAACGTTAACCCCATCGCCAACCGAGACAGGCTTGCCGCGCATATTGGATGACTGGCCCGATTGGTCAACGGGTGAAAATGTAAAAATGGCGGCGGGCTCTGGTCAAAATATCGGTGTGAACCGGCGCTTTTCGATTTTGATTGGCGTGCAGGTTTTGATTACGCGTCGAAATGGGGTGAAGTTGCGTTCAGCACCCAACAAAGCGCAAGATGGACCTCTGGAGGAACCGGGAGCTGCACTGACGTTGACCGGTATCATGAATCGTAATAAGCAATATGGCTGGTTTTTTGCGCAGGTTGAGGCTGTAAATGGTCAGACTTATTGGGTTGGTGGTGATTATGATGGCGACACCGACCCGCGTAATTCGTTGACTTTTTATTACCCTTTTTTGACTCCATCCGCAACGCCCACCTTTACCGAGACGCCTTAAGCAACCTCTACCATTGCCTTCGTGCCGACATATTTGATCACAAATACGCCAACGAATACGCCGTGTTTTTCTCACACAGCTACGGCGACGCCGCATCTGTAAATTGCTTTTTTGTCCAGATTTCAGTTAGATTTTTCCATTCGTCCAGATCAAGTGTTTCCGCGCGTCGGCGGGGATCGATGCGCGCCTGTGTCAGCAGGGTCTCGGCATCCGTCGGCGGGATGCCCAAGCCCGCCGCGAGGGAGTTTCGCAGCGTCTTGCGTTTTTGGCTAAAACCGGCTTTGGCGAGCTTGAAAAAATCGTCCAACAGCGCGGTAGGGATGAGCGGCTCATCATAGAGCGAGATGCGAATCACCGCAGAATCAACCTTGGGCGGCGGGTAAAACGCCCCAGCAGGGATTTTGCCCGCGATTTCAGGTTGTCCAAAAATTTGCACGCTTAATGCCAGCAGGCTCAACTTTTTGCTTGCGCAAATCCGCTTGGCGACTTCTTTTTGAATGGTTAATACCATCAGGCTTGGGCGCGGATTGTTTTCGAGCAGGTGGCGCAAAATTGCGGATGTGATGTAGTAGGGAATATTGGCGACAACGAGATAATTGGGGGCGTGGATAATCTCAGCGGGCGCGACGTCCAAAATGTCGCTTTCAATGATTTTTGTGTTCGTGTAATCGCTAAGGGACGTGCGCAGCGCGGGGATGATTTTCTTGTCAATCTCAACGGCGATGACTTCTTTCGCGTTTAGTGCTAAATGGCGCGTTAGGCTGCCCAAGCCGGGACCGATCTCCAGCACGGTATCGGTAGTCTGCACATTGGCAATATCCACGATTTTGTCAAGAATGGCAGCATCCTGTAAAAAGTTTTGTCCCAATTTTTTATTCGGGCGCAGACCATGCTCACGCAGGAGCGATGCGGTATTCAGTGGGGGCGCAGATTTTGGAGTCATCATCAGTCACAGAAGGTTTTGGCGGGGGAGTCGTTGTCTTCCGATGGCATCTGGGATGTGGCAATGGGCCAAGTTCCCTGTGAGAAAGCGCGGACATAATCCCGCAGGATGGAAAAATCCACATCAAGAATGAACGTATATCCAAGTTGCGGGTCATCTACGCGCGTGCCGGTAAACAAGTCGTCAGGATAATTCAGGAAAACGATGTCGCTGCCATCGAGTTTGGTTAGCAGGCATGAAAGTTGGCTGATTTGGGCGGGTGTCAAGTCGGTTTGGACGTTGTCTTCAAAGGCGGCGATCAGTTCGGGAATATCGCCGACAACTTTGGGACTGAGTAATTTGTCGTATATGCCGCATAAAATTTGATTTTGGGAATTGCCGCGATCAAAATCGCCGTAGGGGCGCAGACGCGCAAGTTCTAGGGCTTGTTTGCCGCTCAGGATGTGCGTGCCTTTGTAAAAGAAAAGATCATCGCGGTTGGCTTGACCTTCCTTGCGTCCGTCTACCGCATGATCGAGTGTGACGGTAACGCCGCCAACTGCGTCAATGATGTGCTCAAAGGTGCGCATATTTACGGCAATATAATTTTGCGGTTGTGCGCCAAAGTTGTACTGTAATGTGCGCGCCAATAAGCCGGGACCTAGGTCGGCGCCTTGGTAATAACCCATGCCGGGATTGCCGTATAAATAGGCTTGGTTGATTTTGCCATGCGTGATGCCATAATGGTCAGAAATGCCGGGGATTTCGACATAGAGATCGCGCGGAAACGACATCACAGTCACGCGCGGCGTCACAAAGTCAACGCGCACAAGGCGGATGACGTCCGCCAGTCCGTAGGTATATTGGTCAATGCGCTGGTCGGAGCCAATTGCCAAAATCATCAGCGTTGGTGGACCGCCGCAAACGGTCATCGCCGCGGTGGATGACGCCGTGACTGCCGGTGCGGCTGTGCCGGTGGGCGGACGACCGGGTTCGATGGCAGGCGGTGGTGTGATCGTATTTGCTTTGCCGAGCGTAAAAGTCGCCTCGCTTTGCGGTGTATTGGTGCCGAGTTCGAGCGCCGGTCCCAGCGGGCGATGCCAGCGTGGCACCAAAAGCAGCAGGATTAAGACGCAAAAGGTCATAATCCCGACGCCTAAAATTGCCAAGATGATTTTTTGTGCTTTGCTCATGCGCTTATTCTAATCCCCAAATCGTATTTGCGGGGACGGGCGGCAGAAAATAGAGTGTCACCCAGTGGTGCCAAGCCTGATAATCGTCATCGCTATACCCAAGGTCAATCCAGTTACGGTCGGGCAAACCGCCACCCACATCTTCGATTGTCGCGTAGCCATAGCCCGGCACATACACGGGCTGACCCTGTAGCGCCAAATACCAGTCGCGCGTCACGCCAATTACGCCGTGGGTTACGGGCAGCCCACTGGCGGTGTTGGGATAGCAGCGATCCGCCGCTGAACGGCAGGGCGAGTAAGACGTGGCGTAAACTTCAATTGCGCGCCAGTAAGTAATCTCTTGCCCGTCTACAACGGCTGTTTTGAGTGCGTATTGCGTGCCATACGCCACGGTTTGGGGGCTTGGCTCGCGCACGGTTCGTTCGGCTTGTATGCTGCGTTCTACCTCTTCGCCATCTTCATAGCGCACGCGTGTTTGTTGGACGATTAAACCCGGCTTGCCCGCTTCGATAATCTCTTCTGTACCGGCTTCCAACTCATTGGATGGAACGCGCTCGGTTGTAAAGGGGATGGATTGCTGCGCTAATTCGATTTCTTCACGGATGTGGATGATGCGGATCTGCCCGTCAGCAGGGAGCGGATCGGACGGGGATGGTTGGCTGGTATCCAGCCCTATGAGCGGGATGCCTGCCCCGATTAGTGCGTCTCCCACCGTCTCTGCCGCAGAGCGGATTGGGAGCACTCGCCCGTCCATGCGGATGGCAAGTTGACGGGATGGCGTGTAGTTCACCGTCATTTGATCGCTCAACGCCGTTTCTGCGGGCGGATTTAGCGCATCCGTAACATGAAGCTGAATGCCAAAGCCTGCCAACGCCTCACCCACTGTCCATGCAGCCGAGACGAGTTCCTGTTCCCCGTCGGGAGTGACGAGATTAAAGGGGACGGCACGGCGAATTTGAAGCGTACAAACGTCGCAATCCAGCGCTGTATTGGCGTCGGCTTCGTCACCGTTCACATACAGCTTGTCCAGTGATCCAAGCACGATGCCCGCTTCCCTAAAAATCTGCGCAGGGATGCGCGCCTCCGTTATGTGGACAATATGTTCGTCCCCGTCAATGATGTCGATTGTCACCGGAGCAGGCGTGGGGCTGGCTTGACAGGCAGCGATTAAGAAGGTGAGCGTGAGCCAGAAAATTCGTTTCATGGGGCTATTTTAGCGTATTTTTTATCTCTGATAATCCTTTCTATTAGATTTATGGTCGTGGTTTCTTAATGGAAACAGATTCTTGCTGTATAATCTTTCCTTAGCGGATAAATCACGATTTTTTATCGAAGAGATATTTTCAATGGAAAAAAATAACGTAAACATAAAGTTAGTAGTTGCGATTATAGGTTTTGTTGGCACAATTCTTGCCGCTCTTATCGGTCGTGGAGTAATAGATGTTTTTCCTCAAAGAACTTTGGAGATTTCTGCGAATCCATATTATTCTGGCGTTTCCGTACGTTCTGGGGATTTGAATTCGTTTGATGGTTCTAAGCCCGTTGTTGGGTTTGGGGATACG
>JANTFU010000025.1 GCA_024763295.1 Anaerolineales bacterium | reverse complement strand
AAGGCAATCTTGGTTACGATTTGGTCGGCGTTTTCGAGTCCTATCCGACCATTTTCGGCATCTCGATCAACGATCAAGCCGCCGAAGAAGCCTTCACCTTCTACGATCACCCCAAAGTTCTCATCTTCAAGAAAAGCGCTGATTACGACCCTAACCAAGTCGCATCCATCCTCGGTGCAGTTGATTTGAGCCATGTCGTCCATCTCACCCCTAAAGAAGCTGCCAGCTATGACCCCGCCGAAGCGGAAAAAGACCTCATGCTCCCTGCCGATGTCTGGGAAAAGCAGCAAGCTGGCGGCACCTGGACAGAACTTTTCCCGCCCAACTCGCTGCTGAACAAAGTGCCTGTTGTTGGCATGTTGGTTTGGTATTTCTTCGTTTTCATCTTGGGCATCTTCACCTATCCCATCGTGCGGCGGGCTTTTCCAGGTCTCGCAGACAAAGGCTATCCCCTCGCACGGATTTTCGGTCTGCTGCTACTGGCGTATTTCTCTTGGCTGCTCGGCTCGGTCGGTGTGGCGTATTCCCGCTTGACGATTGGGCTGGTTTTCCTCGGCATTGTTGTTGTTGGTTCTTTCCTCTTTTACAATGAATTTGCGAGACAGCTTCACCGTCGAAGCAATCTCCCTGCTAACGATGAGACTGCTTCGGCGCAAGAGCGTGCGCCTCGCAGATTCATCGAATATATAAAGCAGGAATGGAATTCCAACCGTTGTTATTATCTAATCATCGAAGGTCTCTTCCTCGCCTTCTTCCTGATCGACCTCATCATCCGCATCGCCAACCCCGACCTCTGGCATCCCTCCAAAGGCGGTGAACGCCCGATGGACTTATCCTATTGGATGGCAGTGATGAAGAGCACCTCCTTCCCGCCTTACGATCCCTGGTTTGCGGGCGGCTACCTGAACTACTACTATTTCGGCTTTGTGCTAGTAGGTACGCCGATCAAGTTGCTTGGACTGACCCCGACGACGGCTTATAACTATCTTTTGCCGACATTGTTTGCTTTAGTTGGGATTGGGGCGTTTTCGGTGGGATGGAATCTCGTAGCAAGTAGAAAGAAGAAAGAAGAAACGAGCGCAGCTCCTGAGCGGGATAAAACGAGTACGCAAGATGATTCAAAAGAAACTTTCATTTCTTTTATAAACAGAGAGATGCCGTATAAACTCGAAGACTTGCCGCAGCCTGCTGCAAAAGCAAAGCAAATTTATCGAACATGGAGATTTTTCTCTCTCACCATTCAATTCTTGTCTTCTAAGTTCTCTTCTACTAACATAAAAGAAGCGAGCGCAGTTCCTGAGCGGAGCGACCGACAGGGAGCGCAGTCGAAGGACGGAGCGGATGACAATGAACACCGCTCTTCGACTACGGCTTCACATTCGTTCAGCCTCCGCTCAGAGACTGGTAACAACTTCTTCGCTGGCCTCGCCGCCTCCGCCTTCATGCTCCTGCTCGGCAATCTCGGCACCATCCGCGCGATCTACCAGGGCTTGCAGCGCATCGTCGATCCAACCGCTCACACCGCCGATATCAGCATTTTCAAGCATTTCTCCTTTGCCATGCAGGGGCTTTGGCGCATTATTACGCAGGGCGCATTGCTGCCTATCGGATGGGGAGACTGGTACTGGTTCCCCAGTCGAGTCATCCCCGCCCCCGGCGATGTGGAACCGATTACCGAATTCCCGCTTTTTACCTTCCTCTACAGCGACCTGCACGCCCACATGATCGTTTTGCCGTTGGCGCTGCTCGCTATCGCTTGGGCGGTATCCTTCTTGAGCGCACGCATTAGCGGAAAAAACTCGCTCGCCCAAATCGGAGTCGAGATAACGGTAGCCAGCCTAATTGTGGGCGCGTTACGTCCCACCAACACTTGGGATTTATACGCGTATCTTCCGCTCCTCGCAATCGTCATCGCCTACGCCCTTATCCGATATTCCTGTACACGGAAAAACACGGACGGCACGGAAAAAGAGCAAAAAGTTTTTACTCCGTGTAAATCCGTGTCCCAAAAGATTTTTCTCGCCATTGGCGGCGTGGCTCTTTTCGTTGTCCTAAGCAGCCTGCTCTACCAGCCCTACATCGCCAATTTCGGGCAGGCGTATGGCAAGATCAACGCCTGGAAAGGCTCGCACACGCCAGTCGGCTCGTATTTTGCGCAGTGGGGGCTGCTGCTTTTCGTAATCGTTTCGTGGATGTGGTGGGAGACGCACGAATGGATGGCGCGCACGCCCTATTCGGCGCTTGCAAAATGGCGCGGGGCGATGCAGGGGATTTTTGTCCTGCTAATCGGGCTTTTGCTTGGATTGGCATTTCTCAAAGTGCGGATTGGCTGGATTACCGTGCCGCTCCTGCTTTGGGCTGGGTTACTGATCTTACAAAGGGAACTCGACGAGCGGAAACGTCTCGTTTTATTCATCGTGGGAACAGGTTTGGCGCTGACAACCATCGTTGAAGTGATCGCTTTGGCAGGCGACATCGGGCGCATGAACACCGTCTTCAAACTCTATTTGCAAGCGTGGACATTCTTCGCCATCAGCGCAGGCGCAGCATTGATTTGGCTGCTGCCCGAAACCCGCAAATGGACAGACCGTTGGCAAAGCGCCTGGCGCATGGTTTTGGGCGCGCTCGTAATTGGGGCGATGCTTTTCACCATCACCGCTACGCTCGACAAAATGCGCGACCGTGTGGATGCCAGCGCTCCAAATGGGCTTGACGGCATGGCATACATGAAATCTGCCCCTTACTGGGATGGCGTTGAAATGGACTTGAGTCAGGATTACGACGGGATTCTATGGATGCGCGAGAATATTGTCGGCTCACCGGTCATCGTCGAAGCCAACACGCCTGAATATCGCTGGGGCAGCCGCTACACCATTTACACGGGTTTGCCCGGCGTCGTCGGCTGGAACTGGCATCAGCGCCAGCAGCGCGCGCTTAATCCCACCGTTGTTACCGATCGTGTGGCGGAAGTTGGCAGCTTCTACAATAGCGTTGATATTCACGAAACGCAGCTTTTCTTGCAAAAGTATCATGTCCGCTATATCGTTGTCGGGCAGGTCGAGCATCAGTATTACACCCCCGAAGGGCTGGCAAAGTTTGAGATTTATAACGGCGCGCTTTGGGATGAGGTCTTCCGTGAGGGGAAGACGGTGATTTATGCTGTCAGGTAATCAGGCATCAGTTGAACAGGAATGCCTAATTTACTAGGTGACGCAATGCCTCCTCGGCGCGAGACTGTTTTGGCATATCATCGAATTGCCCCAAAAACGCGGTTTTCTACATGGCATCTACGAGTACACGAGTATAATAACAATATGAATTCCCAATATATCTATATCGTCGAAGATGACACCAATATTGGCAACATCTACCAAAGGACACTGGAGCACGCCGGTTACAGGATTTACCTCAATCGGGATGGCAAAAATCTGTTAGCAGAGTTACAGAAACAGCCACCGGATTTACTAATTCTTGATTTGCACGTCCCCTACTCATGGGGACCGGAAACAATTGAGAAAATCCGTGCCATTTCGGGCTGTGGTGCAAACCTGAAGATACTCGTGACTACCGCCGATTTGATGGCAGGACGCGATCTAATCGCTGCGGGTGAAACCGTCTTGATTAAACCGGTCAGCATCATGCGCCTACAGGAAGTTGTCGAAAAGATGCTTGCAGAATAAAAAAAGCACGCTCTTTCGAGCGTGCTATAATGCTGTGCCGAAGGTGGGAATCGAACCCACACTCCTTGCGGAACACGAGTTTGAGTCGTGCGCGTCTGCCAGTTCCGCCACTTCGGCTTGCTCAGTGCAATGCACTTCGACAATAGCGAACGCAAGTATACACAGACCACGCAGACTGGTCAAGGATTTACAGACATTAGACTTTAGACTCCAGACTTTAGCCCGCTAAAGTCTAAAATCTAACTGCTAAAGTTGCTAAAGGAAATTATGAAACTAGGCATTATCGGACTCCCTCAAACAGGCAAAACCACCCTCTTCAACGCCCTCACCGGCAAAGACACCCCCACTACTGCCAGCGCCGGTCGTTTTGATGTCAACACCGCCGTCGTCGATGTCCCCGATCCGCGCGTGGATGTACTCTCTAAAATGTACAACCCAAAAAAGACCATCTATGCCAAAGTCACCTACGCAGACATCGCCGGTCTTGAAGGCAGCGGGCAGGGAAATATTTCGGGACAATTGCTCAACCAGATCGCCCAAATGGACGGCTTGATTCACGTTGTACGCTGTTTTGAAGACGGAAACGTAGCGCACGTGACCGGAAGTGTGGATCCGCTTAGAGACATCGAGGCGATGAATGGCGAATTACTGCTAAACGACCTCATCCAAGTGGAGCGCCAACTCGAAAAATTGGGGGAGGAAAGAAAACGCGGCGGCACCGATAAAGCCGTCAACGCGCGCAAGATAGCGCTCTTTGAAAAATTGCATGACACTCTTTCGGAGGAGAAGCCCCTCCGCGAGTTGGCACTAACCGAACTCGAACTCGCCGACCTCTCCGGCTTTGGCTTACTGACCAGAAAACCAATGCTGGTACTCCTGAATCTCGGCGAAGGGCAAGCCGAACCCACGTTCGATACGGACTTTGGTGTCCCCATCGTTTCATTAATGGGCAAACTTGAGATGGAAATCTCGCAACTTCCCGAAGAAGATGCAGCCCTTTTTATGGAAGAATATGGCATCACAGAGCCGGGCTTGAACAAGATGATCCGCTTGTCGTATGACCTGCTTGAGCTGCAATCCTTCTTTACCGTTGGCGAAGACGAAGTCCGTGCGTGGACGGTTAAACGTGGCGCTACTGCGCCCGAAGCGGCGGGCGTAATCCACACCGACCTGCAAAAAGGCTTCATCCGCGCCGAAACAGTTAGCTACGAAGACCTGACTGAACTCGGTAGCATGGCGGAGGCGCGCAACAAAGGCAAGCTGCGACTCGAAGGCAAGCAATATGTTGTGCAGGATGGCGAAATCATGCATGTGCGCTTTAATCTCTAACGCAAAAAACAGGATAAATGTAATCCAAACTGCAATCAGCCCTTAAGGTTTTTCCTTAAGGGTTTTTGTATAATGAGGAGAGAGTTTTCATAATTCAAAAGGAGAAGCAGATGTCGCCCTTCGCAAAATATCGCACGCGCACGGTTGTATTATTAGGTCTATTGACCTTTATCTTTGCTTGCACAATCGGCACGCCCGCTGCACAACAGCAACCCGCGTTTGACCCGACAAGAGCCGCGCTCGAACTGGAAGCAACCGCCATGTCGTTGCAAGTAACGCAAGCGGCATTGCAAAATCAGCCGGCGGCACCAGCCGCGCCAACACAAGCGCCCGTGCAAGCAGTCACAGTTGTTGTCCAACCGACTGCTGCGCCCGCTCAACCGACCGCCGTTCCGCCCACCGCAAACCCAGCCGAAAACATGCCCGAATTTGAAGATTGGATGAAAGATGCTAGTATATTGGTCTTTGAAGATATTGCGGGCGATTATGGCGTTTATCGCTATGTCCCGATTGCGCTCAACGGCATGGGCTTGAGCTACATCGACGAAGCCGATGCGCTCGGACGCTTTAAGGACGCCTTGCTGACCAATGGTCCGCGTGGCGAGGGCTGGGATTTGATTATCGCTGCCAAAGAATTACGCACCGATTTACAGGGCGAATTTTACGAATATTTGAATGACGCTATCACCAACGGATCGTCCGTGATTTTAGAGGAGTGGGCGATGGACAGTTTGGGAAACGGTAAACTGAGCCTGCTCACCGGACGTTGTGGCGTGGCATTTGACCGTGATTGGCGCGGCAACGATATCGAAGACACCGTTATCTACGCCGTCAATGGTAGCCACCGCGCTCACCATTATCCCAACGAGGGACTTTCGCTCACGAGAGTAACCGGCTACTGGCTCTGGACTGATCTCGGCGACCGGATGCGCCTCGCCCCCGGCGGCGATGCCACCCCGCTATGGAGTCTTTACGGTAAAGCCAATGGCGGCGATATTGTGGCTGTCTCCTGCATTGATGATCGTTTCATCATCCAAACCTACGCTACACATAGTTACGCGCAAGACCGCATTGTCCCCGTTTGGCAGAACTATATTTACAGCACTTTACGGGCGCGGTATGATTATTTAGTTGCGCATCGGTAAGCCCAGACCATAAGAACGTACAAAGGAAAGAAGAAAGAGGAAAGAAATTCGCCCTCTTTCTTCTTTCCTCTTTCCTCACTATTCAAAACAGGAGCAAACAAAAAATGACCTTCACCCAAAAAGCATGGAGTCTCGACGATCTCTATCCCGCTTTCGACAGTGCCGAATTGGAGGCTGCCTACAAAGAACTAGACGAACAGATTAGCGCCTTTGAAGCCCGTCGCGGCGAATTGAGCGCCGATATGGACGTGGAAGACTTCATCGAAATGCTCGAAGCCTCCGAGAAAAGCAGCCGCATTGCGCACCGCCTCTATTCTTTTTCCGGATTAGCGTTTTCGGGCAACACTCAGGATCAGGCAGCCATGTCTGCGATGGCGCGCGCCGAGCAATTCCTTGCGGATGTGCAAAACCGCACGCTCTTCTTCGACCTGTGGTGGAAAGACCTCGATGACGAAACCGCTGAACGCTTTATGGCTGTCTCCGGTGACTTCCGTTATTATCTCGAGGAAATGCGCAATTACAAACCGCATACCCTCAGCGAAGCGGAAGAAAAAGTCATCAACATTAAAAATATTACCGGTAGCAGCGCGCTCGTCACGCTTTACGATGCTATCACCAATCGCTACGTTTACAAGCTCGAGGTGGATGGCGAAACCAAAGAGATGACGCGCGGCGAATTGATGACTTATGTGCGCGGCGGCGACCCTGATTTGCGTGCGGCGGCGTATCAGGAGCTTTATCGGGTTTATGCCGAAGATGCCCCAATCCTTGGGCAGATGTACCAAACCCGTGTCCGAGATTGGCGCAACGAGAATGTCAACCTGCGCAAGTTTAGCAGTCCCATCTCCGCCCGCAATCTCGGCAACGACATCCCTGACGAAGCCGTCGACACGCTTTTGAATGTCTGCGAGAAAAATTCGGATGTCTTCCAGCGTTATTTCAAGTTGAAAGCCAAACATCTCGGCGTGAAAAAGTTGCGCCGCTATGACGTTTATGCGCCGGTTGTGCAATCGGATAAAAAATACGATTTCAACGAAGCTGCGGAAATGATCTTTGAATCCTTCGGATCGTTCGACCCCAAACTTGCTACCCTTGCCAAACGCGTCTTCGACGATGAGCATTTGGATAGCGAAGTCCGCAAAGGAAAACGGGGCGGTGCCTTCTGCTGGTCGGTGGAACCCAGCCTTTCGCCGTGGGTGCTGCTCAATTATCAGGGACGTGCCGACGATGTTGCCACAATGGCACACGAGTTGGGTCACGCCATTCATGCCATGTTAGCGGAACATCATAACGTCTTTACCTTCCATTCTTCGCTGCCGCTGGCAGAGACGGCTTCGACCTTCGGCGAAATGATGCTCGTGGATATGCTGCTCGCTAACGAAACTGACGAATCCGTGCGGCGCGATTTGCTCTTCCGTCAAGTGGACGATTCGTATGCCACCATTATGCGCCAGGCGTATTTTGCGCTCTTTGAACGTAAGGCGCATGAGATGGTCAATGAAAACGCTTCGGTGGACGAGTTGGCAGAAGCCTATATGGAAAATTTACGCACACAATTTGGCGACTCGCTCGAATTGAGTGACGAATTCAAATGGGAGTGGGTCTCAATTCCGCATATTTATCACACCCCGTTTTATGTCTATGCCTATGCGTTTGGGCAGTTGCTAGTACTCTCACTGTATAAGCAATTTAAAGCCGAAGGCGAAGCCTTCAAGCCGCGTTATCTGAAACTGCTCTCCGCGGGCGGCTCTGAAGCGCCGGAGAAGATTTTGAATGAAGCCGGTATCAACATTCGCAGTGCCGAATTTTGGCAGGGCGGTTTCGATGTGATTAAAGCGTTGGTCGCACAGTTGGAAGCATTGCCGGTGGAGTAAACAAGAAAAAGAGAAATGCCGCCGAGGACGGCGGCTGAAGCAAATACATGCAAAAAGCTGAGCGCATTAAACGTTCGGCTTTTTGTTTATTTTGTTCTGCTAGAAAATTAGCGCTATTTCTGGGCTTTTCCATCAATGGATGCAAACATAGAGCATTGCTAAAAGGAAACGCGGGATTAGCGTGTTAGCAGGACAATAGCAACCAAAGCCAACAGAATGCCCAGCCATTGGGGAGGCTGTAACTTCTCTTTCAGAATCAGCCAAGCGAGAAAAACCGTCATGCCGGGATAGAGCGACCCTAGGACTGCCGAAACGTCCATGCGTCCGGCTTGGGAGGCGAGGAGATAAAATGCGTTCCCGCCGACATCAAAAATACCGTTAAGCGCCAACAAATGCCAACTTCCGGATGGGATGCTGAAATCCCCCCGCGCTTTCATAAATAAGTACGCCGCGATGGAGAGCATCCCTGACGTGCGAGCAATGATGAGTGGACCCCAGAAAAAGTCACGCCCGGCTTCGTGCATGAGGACAAAATACAGCCCAAAAGCGATCCCTGCCAAGATTGGAATGTGCAAATAGGGCGCTTTTTCTTTTTCGTCTTCGGGGGCTTTTTCACGCGAGATGAGTACGATGGCGACAAGTGCGAGCGCGACCCCGCCAAAGACGCTTGGTTGGGGCAACCCATCCATAAAGCCGCCCATCATGACCGGGACGACCGCCCCAAGCAGAGCGGAGAGCGGCGCGACGACACTTAAACGTCCACGCCGCATGGCTTCAAAGAAGGCAAGCAAGCCAATTGTTCCGACCATCCCGCCCGCAATACTCCACAGCACAGAGCGCAGATCAGGGAAGGCTTCGGGGAAAAACGGGACGATGCCGATGATGGCGAACAAGCCAATCCCTTCAGCGAACATAACTGCGCGATAGGGTCCGACCTTGCGGGAGGCGAGACCGCCAGCAAAATCGCCGGTGCCCCATGAGAGGGCGGAGAGAAGACCGAAGAGGGCAGAGGGCATAAATCCTCCAAAGAATTAAACACGAAGGACACGAAGAAAACTCAAAGAAAAACTTTATTAATCTCCGTATCCTTTGTATTCAGAAATTATTCTAGCTTTCCAGCGGCTTTGGCGCGTTCGATGATTTGGCGGGCAGAGAGGACGAGCGGCATGTCGATCATTTTGCCTTCAAAGTCGATGGCGCCTTTGCCTTCGGCTTCGGCGCTTTTAAAGGCTGCCAATAGGCGTTGGGCATAGTCGATCTCGGCATCGTTGGGGGAGAAGGCTGCTTGCACGGGGCTGATTTGGTTGGGATGGATGATTTGCTTGCCGGTGAAGCCCAGTTGTGCGCCGAGCAGGGCGTCGATTTTCAAGTTCACGGTATCTTTGAAGTTGACAAAAACCACGTCGATAGCTTGAAGATTATTGGCTTTGGCGTGCAGCACAACTTGACTGCGGGCAAAGAGCACTTCCATGCCGTTTTTGGTGCGCGTCGCGCCTATGCTGGCGGCGTAATCTTCTGCGCCGAAGATGAGGGCATCCAGACGGGGATGCGTGGCGATTTCTTTCAGATTGATGATGCCTTTTGCTGATTCGATGATTGCCAGCACGCGCAGGGAGTGACGTTCCCAGCCGTGGGCAGTTTCGGCGGCTTCTAGTTGGGCATTCAGCCATTCGAGTTGGTTAACGGATTCCACTTTTGGAACCACGACTCCGTCCGGGTGGTGTGGCAGGGTCAGGTCAAGGTCGTCCCGTTCCAGTCCTGTGCCGATCCCATTGATGCGGATTAGCTTTTCCGAGCGTCCGAAATCCAGTTCCTGCAAGGCTTGGGCGATGACTTCTCTGGCTTTTTGTTTGCGGTTGTGGGCGGTGCCGTCTTCCATATCCATGCAGATGGAGTCGACTTGCAGGGAGATGGCTTTTTCGATTTTTGGGCGGGAGTCGCCGGGCATGTAGAGCAGTGCGCGTCTCGGGTTCATGGGATTACCTCGTTTTTGGGTTGATTTTCAGGGCATATCATACTTGAAAAAATGTAGAGACAGCAATTTTCAATTGGGGGTGTTTCGTTTACTTTGGAATCTAGCTGAATGTTGCGTGTAGCGTGTTCCGTGCCCTAACTCCCCCGAGAAGCGGAAAGAAGCGTATCTGAATATCAGGCGTCTTCTTTGAAGATGCTCTAGGATATCTGAATTTTCAAGGCAGCTTTGCCGCCGGAGCAATCTACCCCAAAAAATGAGACTGCCACGTCACAAGCGTTATGATTCTTGCAGAATCACGACTTAGGGGTTATGTACGCTGCAATGTACTTGTTTTGCTAAAAACGAGGAAAATCGGGATTTTCCCCGTCCTGCTGAGCCAAGAGGGGTCTGAGTGATTTAAGAACACCATTTCTCTTCCTTGTATACTTCAACGCGGTCACGCCCACGATGCTTTGCCTGATATAAGGCGTCATCCATGGCGAGTAGGACGGCTTCCGCCGAGTTGCCATGTTGTGGGAAGCTGGCGATGCCGATCGAGGTGGTTAGCGGGATTGAAAGCCCTTCATGCTCAATATCTAATTCGCGCACTAAAGCAAGCAATTCTGTGGCGCGTTTTCGTGCGGTTTGGAGATCAACATTTGGCAGCAAGACCATGAATTCTTCTCCTCCGTAGCGAAATGCAAAATCGTTGGTGCGCGTATACTCCATGAGTAATTTTCCCAAAGCGACTAAGGCTTTATCGCCACCCGCATGTCCGTAAGTATCGTTGACTTGTTTGAAATGGTCGAGGTCAAGTAAGATGAAAACAAGTGGTGTCTCATCGCGACATGCGCGCGAGATTTCTTTGGCTAGGATGTCATTAAGGTAACGGCGGTTATATAAACCGGTCAGTGGGTCGCAAGTGGCTTGCTCTTTCAATTTTTCTTGCAGCAGGTTCACTTCGTGGAGTTGGTTTTCAAGTTCTCTATTGGTTTCGTAAAGTTTCTTTTGCGCAAAGCGTAGGGCGTCGGTGTTGGCAGCAACCCGTTTTTCCAACTCAAGATTTAAACTGCGAATTCCCTGAGTGCGCAATTGAACGATGCCGAAAATAAGTAAAAAGGCACCAAGGACGCTGAGGATTTTGAACCAGATACTTTGCCACCAAGCAGGCAAGATATTAATCGTTAGCTTTTTGGGCACGGGATTCCAGACACCATCGTTATTTGCCGCACGGATAGCAAAGGTATATTTACCGGGTGCCAAATTTGTATAACGCGCCTCTGTCCAATGTCCTGCGGGTGACCAATCATCATCAAAGCCGTTGAGTTTGTATTGGTAAAGATTTTTTGCTGGGAGTTGATAACTCAGTGCTGCAAATTTGATTGTAAAAACGTTTTTTTCGTAAGGTAAGTTGATTTCTTCGGTTTTTTCAATTGGCTGGGGAAGGAGTTCGCTGCCGGGCAGAACAAGTTCGTTGTTTAGGTAAAAGGCAGTAAAAGCAATTTGGGGAAGATAGGCATTGTCTTGCAATTGATCGGGGTGAAAATACGTTGCTCCGTTTGAACCGCCAAAGAAAATTTCGCCATCTGGTCCTAAATAAGAACTGGCAATTTGGAACTGATCGCCTTGTAAGCCATCGGCAACGGTGTAATTTCGAAAGACAAATCCGTTTTCCGTAGGAATCAGGTGACTGATGCCCTTGGTGCTGCTCACCCATAATTGCCCATTTTCCCCGGGCTGGATGCCGGTTAAGGTGTCACTGGGTAAGCCATCTTCTTTGGTGTAATTTCTCCACAGGTCTTCTGCTTTGTCGTAACCGCTCAATCCGCCTGCCGTGGCAGCCCAGATAATCTCTTGTTCTGCGTCGAAATACAAGGCGTGGACAGTATCGCTCAGAATGCTGTTGTCATTTTCTACATCATTCTCGTGGTGTGTAAACGTTCCACTTTTGGGATCAAACATTTCCATGCCGCCGCGCGCCGTTGCCAGCCATAAAGAACCGTCTTGATCGTAAGTCATATCATAGATTGTGCCTTCGGTCAGACTACTTTCATCGTCAGGAAGCGGTTCGTAAATCGTTTCAATCTCGGCGGTGGCGGGATTGAAGAGGAAGAAGCCAAAGCCAAGCGTACCGACCCAGAGCTTGCCATCAGCCGCATCTTCGAGCGTTGTGGGGTAGTTCATGATGATGCCGTAAGGCGTTTCGTCGCTGTTTCGGTATGTGGTAAATTCTCCCGTGCGTTCGTTGAGCAGGTTTAATCCACCACCGTAAGTTGCCACCCATAACTTTCCATCTGCTGCCCGATGTAAGTAGTAGACCTTATTATTGGAGAGGCTGGTCGGGTCATCGGGATTATTCATGTAAAAAGTCATTTTTCCGCTTTGCCGGTCAAACATATTCAAGCCGCCGCCAAAAGTCCCTAGCCAAACTTTGCCATCTTCATCCGCTACAAAGGAATAAACCTCGTTGGCATTGAGTGTGTTTTCGTCTTCAGGGATGCTGCGATATAAACCGAATTTTGATAAACCATCGTAGAGCTTGTTAACGCCACCGTAGCGTGTCGTAATCCATAAAACGCCGGAACTGTCTTCTGTCATCCAGAAGACATCGTTATGGCTAATTGTGCTGGCATCGTTAGGATCGTGTTCGTAGGCGTAAAAAACATCGTTTTGACGGTCGTAACAATTAAGCCCATCAAATTCTGTCAGGAACCATAGATTCCCTTTTGAATCTTCAAAAATATTCCAGATATTATCGTCGCTGAGTGTAGAGGGGTCATTGGGGTCATGGTAAAAACGACGGGTTACTTTGCCGGTTTTGCGGTCAAAAATATTGAGACCTTTGCGGCGCGTGCCGACCCAAAATGTCCCCTTGCTATCTTCATAAATCGCCCAAACACTATTATTTGTGAGGCTGGTTTCATCGTCGGGATCATTCACATAGGTGGTGAAATCGTCAGTAGCGTAGTTGTAGCGTTGCAATCCGCTATTTGTGCCTAACCAAACGGTACCGCTGTGATCAACATAAATGCGATAGACCACAGCTGCTGCCAAAGCGTTTGGGTTTTCGGCATCCGGCAAATAGTTCGTGAACAAACCAGTTTCACGGTCGAGGCGGCTTAATCCATTGCGTGTTCCCACCCAGATATTTCCGTTATGATCTTCCGCCAGCGACCAGACACTATCATCCGCCAGAGAATTGGAATCGTTTTCATCGTGTGTGTAGAGCGTAAAATTCCCACTTTCGGGATCGTATACATTTAATCCCCCCGGGTCTGTGCCCACCCAAATTAGCCCGTCGCTGCTCTCAAGCAGTGCAAATGTATTATTATTGCTAAGGCTGTTTGGGTTGCCGCGCTCATGTTGAAAATTTTTGAATTCACGCCCATCATAGCGGCTTAGCCCATCGGCAGTGGTGAACCACATAAAGCCTTGCTGATCTTGTAAAACGCCCAAAACCGTTGAATGCGGCAAGCCGTCTTCAACCGCGATTCGTTCAAAGCGCAGTGGTTCTCTCCCGGCGTCTTCTGCAAAAACATGCTGATGAAGCGCGCCACTCAAAATTAGACCAATCAGCAAGATGCTACTAAAAAGCCGTATACGCATTCTCATTTAAATTCCTTAATCTGCAAAACACATTTTGGCGTGCAAGTAGTATGCTTATTTATTCACATAAAGAGGACATCGAGGATTATTGTATGTTATTAAGAGAGTTAGAACAAGAAATTATCCAATGCCACAAATGTCCCCGTCTGGTAGCGTGGCGAGAAGAAGTAGCGCGGGTGAAGCGCAAAGCCTATATTAACGAAGACTACTGGGGGAAACCGGTGCCCGGATTTGGCGACCCGCACGCC